>CAKUNS010000012.1 GCA_934668515.1 uncultured Eggerthellaceae bacterium | reverse complement strand
TTATCATCCGCGGTTTGAGCGCGGGCTGGGAATACCTCGTCAGCGAGCAGCCTACGACTGGTTTCGATCAGATAGCTCCTGCGGAGAACAACGACCCGCAAGCTGCGATGGGCACGATCGCCGCTGGCGCGCAGGCTAAGGCTGAGTTCGCCAACGCCTATCGTCCGAGCGGCGCGCTCGATGGCAACGATTCGCTTAATGTGCGCAAGGTGCTGATGGGCCGCGATTGGACCGACAACGACGCCTTCCGCTTCATCCTTACCCCGGTGACCGACAACGCTCCGATGCCGCTCGATGAGAACGGCGAACCTAATGGCGCGCTTGCCCTCACCAAGCAGGATTTGACCGACAGGGGTTATGCAGCTGGCGCGTTCGGCAACATCACCTACACGAAGCCCGGCACGTACGTCTATGAGATCAGCGAGGATCAGACCGTGGGCGCTGGGGCGGGCATGTCCCTGTCGCAGGCGCGCTATCGTGTGGTCGTTACCGTGACCGAAAAGTTTGCGGAACAGGGCGACAATGCTATTCATCAGGGCATATTGAATGTGTCGAGTGTCATGGTGCAAATCAATGATGACGGCGGTCAGAGCATCCAGTCCGATGACGGCGTCGACGCTGCAACGTTCACCAACGAATTCGCCGCGCAGGAAGCGAAGTGGAACCCTACGGTGAAGAAGGAATATACCGACAACTCGGGCACGAACCCCCTTGCACGCGGCATGTTCAACTTCCGCATCGAACCGGTCGTGGATTGGGCCCCGATGCCCGTAAACCCGATCGGCACGGTTAACGCCGATGGCAGCGTGACGTTCGAGGACATCGTCTTCACGGGCGACATGATCGGCAAGTCGTTCCAGTATCGCATTACCGAGGTGGTGTCGGATGGTGCTGGCAACTGGATCAACGTTGCTAACGCTGACGAGTCCCAGCTGCAAACTGGGATGAAATACGACGAGTCCACGTGGATTGTCACCGTTGCCATCACAAGCGAGATAGTCGACGATGAGCAGGTCGTGGTTTGGACGGCGGGCTACCAGCTTGCCGATGCGGTGGAAAGTTCTTCAGCCGAGTGCGCAACCTTCCGTAATTTTTATACGCCTGAATCTGCGACCGTTTCCGCCAAGGATTTCGCGGCGGGTACCAAGACCCTCACTGGCCGCGACATGCTTCCGAACGAGACCTTCGGATTCGTGCTGCTCCCTGCCGATGACGCGACGCAATCTGCCATCGCGAACGGCGTTGTCCGTCTGACGAGCACTGATGCGGTTGCGCAGGGAGGAACGAACGGCCAAGCGGTTGGCTTCTCCTTCGGTGACGCGACATTCACCAAACCGGGTACGTACGCCTTCATGGTGCGCGAGAATTCTTGGAATAGCCAGGGGGTTCCCGCTGATGGTACGCAGGGCATGGAATTCGATCGCCGTACCGCCACAATCATGGTGACGGTGACCGACAACAACGGCGTGCTTTCGGCAACGCGGACGGTCGAGAACCCACTCGACTTCACCAACTGCTATACGGCGGAAGGCGACTACTCCGGGCTTGTCTTGAGCAAGACGCTCAACGGTCGCAATATGGACCAGGGTGAATTCTCCTTCCGCATCGCCGGCACCAATGACGCTGCTGCGGCGCTGCTCGGTGGCGACGGCACGCGCACGTTCGTGAATTCCGAGCCCCGTGCCGCGGGCGTTGCGTACGAGGCGACCCTGCTAACCAATTTGCACTTCACACAGGACGACGTGGGCAAGACATTCACCTTCGATGTGTTCGAGAACGTGCCTACCACCGAGGCGCCGGGCATGATGTATGACAAGACGACGCACAGCGTTGCGATCAGCGTTGCTTCCGACAACGTGGGCGCGCTGGTCATAACGACCACGGTCGATGACGCGGCTGGTAACAAGGTTGCTTTCACGAATACCTATGAAGCCGATCCTGCAGTGTTCGATACCCAAGCGGGATTCGGGCTGCACAAGGTGCTCGAGGGACGCGATTGGCAAGCAAACGATGCATTCAGCTTCCTGCTTGAGACGCTGACCATGGGCGCCCCGCTACCGGGCGATACCATCGTGACGGTCGGTGCCGACATGGTTGACCCCGCTACGGGCCATGCCTTGATTTCGTTCGGGGATATCACATATAACCAGGTCGGTGTTTATAAGTACCGCGTGACCGAGGCGAATGCTGGGCGTATTATCGGTGGCGTTCAGTACTCGAGCAATGCCGCTGAGTTTACGGTGACGGTAACCGACCTTGATGAAAACGGCATCCATACGGGCAAGCTTGTGGCAACCGCCCAGCTCACGACTACGCCTAACACGCGCGAGTTCACAAATGTTGCCGGCTTCGAGTACGACGACAATCAGATTCCTGTGAACGCGTTCAAACGCTTCACGAACAACTCCACGGTCGAAATGCCGGATATGACGGGGCTGTTCACCTTCGAGTTGACCGCTGCTGGGGAGAATGCTCCGATGCCTGCGGCAACGACGGCGCACAACGCTGCCGACGGATCGGTTGACTTCGGCGTGATCAACTTCGATGCAAGCTTGTTTGACAACGGTCCTATCGTGATCAACAGCGCAGCCACCGCCGATGCTAAGTCTGTTGCGAGCGAATCGAATGCAGCCGTCAAGGCGGTAGCGAGTGACGTCCCTGCAGCAGACGCTGCAGCCGCACCTGCGGCTAGCGCGACGCCTGATTCGGGCGATGTTGCTAAGGGCGAGGGAAGCGCACCTGCTGACACGAAGGCCGCTCCAGCTGACACGAAGGCCGCTCCTGCTGCTGATGTCGCTGCGGTTCTTGCGGCAAACGATGCGGCAGCGCCTGCGGGCGATGTTCCGACGACCGACAATCCGTCTGTTGATGTCAACACGCTCGTGTTCCACTACACCATCACCGAGAAGGCGGGTGGACATGTTGACGTGACGAACGATCCGAACCCCACGTTCACCTTCGAGGTTACGGTGACCAAGGGCAACGATGGCAACGTCACGGCGAACGTGACTAACGTGCAAGATTACGTGAAGGGCACGCCGCTGCGCACCTTCACCAATACCTATACGTATACGCCGCCGGTTATCCCCGATCCTGATCCTACTTTCGCTGCTCCCGTAGCGAAGAAGATCCTTGAGGGTCGCGCACTGGTTGCGGGCGAGTTCTCCTTCGAGTTGCTTGAGAACGGTAAGGTCGTCTCCGCTGGCACGAATGATGCAGACGGGAACGTGGTGTTCTCGGACATCGAGTTCACCGAGGCGGGCACACATATCTACACGATGCGCGAGATCGGCGCGGGCACCACGGCTGCCGGCGTCACCTATGACGCGACGACGTATCAGGTCATGGCCACTGTCGTGGAGATCGACAACGAGCTGAGGGTTGACTTTGCTCTCGATGACGCCGATGCGGCTGTGTTCAAGAACGCGTATGCGGCCAAGGGCACGACGGTGATCATCGGCGCGACGAAGGCCCTCGATGGTCGTTCGCTTGCGGCGGGTGAGTTCACCTTCAAGTTGACGGGCGCTGACGGCCGCACGTACGAGGCGAAGAACGCCGCTGATGGCCGTATCGAGTTCACCGCGATCGATTTCGACAAGGTCGGAACGTACGACTTCACGCTGGTTGAGGTGAACGACGGGCAGACTGGCATCACCTATGACGACTGTTCGTACAAGGTGACCGTTGTCGTGACCGATGACGGCAAGGGCAACCTGGTTGCGAATGTGACCTGGCCGAATGGAACACCGCCGACGTTCAAGAACATCTACACGAAACCTGCTCCTGCGGTGACCCCAGACACGTCCGGCGAGCCTCCTGCGTTCTTTGCGAAGACGGGCGATAAGATGATGCCCATCGTATGTGTTGTAATCCTGACGGTTCTTGTCGCGGGTGCAGTCGGTGCTGTAGCGTTCGGTGCGCTCCGCAAAAGCGAGAAGGGGGATAACAACAGGCGGTAGCTGATCGACTATGAGCCCCGATGCGGCCGCAGTACTCCGACATCGCGATTCAATCACGCGATGTAGAGCCTCTTGATTGAGACCCGTACGGCCGCGGGGCACCTTTGGCCCCGACCATAAGGTAGTGCGCAGGTTTCTCCTTTCCTCGTAACGCATGCGCCCGCCTTTAGTTGGGGCCTTCTTGCGTCTTAGTTAAACCAGACACGCGCTGTTCAACGGGAATTCTGAGAAGATTGATGGGGCCAAGGGCGAGAGACTTGCCCTTGGCCCGTCATTGCTTATCGACGATGTTCTGCTCATATAAAAAGACGAACCCTCAAAAAAGGGTTCGTCTAATTTACCTAAGGTGGAGCCTAGGGGGATCTTGGCGCTTTCGCGTTTGCGAAATCGCTGGTCTGCGCTCGCCTTCGGCGTGCTCGACCTTCGACAGCCCACTGGGCTGTCGAATCTTCGGGGTTCGATCCCCTGGAAACAGGAGATTGTCGGGGCATGAAAAAAGCCACCCGAAGGTGGCTGAAATTAATGGTGGAGCCTAGGGGGATCGAACCCCTGACCTCATGGCTGCCAGCCATGCGCTCTCCCAGCTGAGCTAAGGCCCCGAAAACGTGCAAGGGATACTTTATCAGAACACGGCTATCGGTCAATGGCTTTTTTCCTAGTTGTGGAGAGTCGTTCACAATTTGGGTCAAATCAGCTCATCTTAATCGCTCATTCATTTCGAAAGAGTAAGATACAAATAAAGATAGTTCAAAAACGAATAAAAAGGAAACGACGATGCAAGAAGAGGAATCGACGACGGTTCAGGTGCTCGATCAGTCCGAGGGACACATCCAAGCTGAAGCTCTCGACCAGGTCGAGGATCCTGTCCGAGGCGAAACTCACGCCCGAGCCAAGGATCACGCTCGAAGCGCGGATCATGCTCACGCAAGCTTCGTGTACGAGCAGGTAACGCGTTGTTCTGCTGCATACGATCTTCTGTGCAAACCACTCTGCAACGAGCTGGGCATTCCGCGTAGTGCCTTTGACATTCTGCTGTTCCTTGCGAACAACCCGCAGTGCAAGGCCGCTCGCGATATCGTTCAAAAGCGTCGCGTGAAACCGAACTTGGTTTCAGTGAACGTCGATCGCCTCGTGAATATGGGGTATCTCGAGCGAAAGGCTGTTCCCGGAGATCGTCGCAAGGTTGAGCTTGTGTGCACGCCTAAGGCTGATGAGGCCATCAAACGGGGAAGGGCTATTCAGCACGATTTTCAAACGCGCATGCTGGAAGGCGTCGGCGAGTCCGACCTTAAGGTTTTTCGCCGCGTCATTGATGCGGTGGATGACAATTTGTCGGACATCCTGTCATCGGGTCCTTCGGCTAACGCGCATTCAAAGGGCCGCGCATCGGCTATTTCAGAAGGAGTTGACGTCCAATGACTGCGTTCACTATCGTAGTTTGTGTCTTTGCGGCTATCGCCGCAGGATTGGGCAATGGTTTTATCGGCGCAAGCGCGTCGGCTATTTTGGCGCCTATTCTCATTGCTGTTCTTGATTTCGATCCGTATGCCGCTATCGCTATTTCGCTTTCGTGTGACACGCTGGCAAGCATCACGTCTTCGATGGTTTACGCCAAGAATAAGCACCTCGATGTGAAGCGTGGTGCTGTCCTCATTCTTCCCGCAATCGTGTTCGCGGTTATCGGCAGCTACGCGGCAAGCTTCGCCCCGTCAGCGGCGCTTGGCTCGATGACGATGATATTCATGTTGGTGCTGGGTCTTGTGTTCATCAAAAAATCCCGTGGCGACATGAAAGAGTCCACTGCTGGCGGCAAAAACGCCCCTAAGCCTACGGCAAAGGCCCTGGCGCTGTCGGCTCTTTGCGGTGCAGGCATCGGTTTTGCATGCGGCTTCATGGGAGCAGGCGGCGGCATGATGATCTTCATGCCTTTGGTGTTCCTGTTGGGATATCAGGTGCTTACCGGTGTGGGTACGGGCGTTTTGATCATGGCCATCATGGCCGGCATTGGCGCGGTGTCGCACTTCGCAATCGGAGGCCTCCCCGATATTGCGGTGCTGCTGGTGTGCGTTGTCGTGGCGACGATCGTGTCACCCCTCGCTGCCATGATCGCCAACCGCGTGAAGGCGCGCACGCTGTATCTGGTTACCGGGTCCGTGCTGGTTGTTTTAGGCGCAGCTGTTCTGATCATTTATTACTTTGTGTAGTGGCGGCGTCGGATTTGCGGCGGCTGATCGTCAAGGTTTAGACGGCTTGCCCGATTAACCGCGGCCTCACGGTTGCGCTCTTGGGCGGCCCCTGCCGCTAGTAGTTGAATCCTTCTCCAACGAAGAACTGGCGGGCGATTTCGATGAATCTCATTTCATCGGGGGAGAGCGTTCGATCTTCCTTCCAAGAGAGGCCGATTGAGGTTTTAGGGAGATTCTTGTCGCTGAGCGGGATGAATTTCAGACCGTTGCATTTGGGCGAGTTGGCGATTGCTTTACGGCAAATCGTTATGCCCATGCCAAGCCTGACGTACTCGAGCGAAGATTTTGCGTCCCAGGTTTCTATGGCAATGCGGGGCACTACGCCCGTTAAGGAAAACGCCGAATCGGCAACTTCACGCGTACCGTAGCCGCGCATGGCCAGAATGAAGCGCTCGTCTCTCAAATCGGTCATTGAGAGGTTATTGAATCCGCTGGCCCAATGATCTTCGTAGACGCAAAGAGCAAGCTCGTCTTCGGCAAGAACCTCCGTGTGAAACTCCGAATCCCTTACGGCGGGAACGGTGATGGCGAAGGAGAAAACGCCGTTTTTCAAGGAGCGTACGATTCCCTCGAGGGGCGCGGCGCACATATAAACTTCGTCGCTATCGAGCGATTTGGTGATCTCAGACAAGAAATGTTCGGTTCGCCCTTCAATGTTGGATGCGAACGAGATTTGGGATCGCATGCCAGAGTACGTTTTCCTCACTCGATCGATCGCTTTGAAACAAAGATCGATGATGGAAGACGAGTCTTCGTAGAACACCTTCCCGCAAGGGGTGAGCTCGAGCTTATGACCTTTGCGCTCGAACAGCTCCACGCCGAGTTCGTGTTCTAGCGATGAGACGACCCTGCTTACTTGAGATTGCGAGATGAACAGCTCCTCGGCTGCTTTCGAGATGCTTTTTGCTTTAACCACGCGCTGAAAGAAGACGAGGTCTTTTATTTCCATCAAGCACACCTCTTGTCAAACGACGTTGCATTTTACGAATGGATACTTGCATATTATAAAAACACACTCTTTTCATGAGTAGCTAAGATTTTATTCATTCAAGGACTTCGCTAACCCGTCGAAAGTTGAACTCCGATAGTTGGGGCAAAGGGAGAAAGACTTCTGTTGGGGCAAAGTGCTTCGACGGGTTGGTTGAAGTTCGAATAACACCTTAGTTTGGGAAGGGTTGTTTATCATGCAAAAGAACATCACCAGGCGCGGTTTCATCGGTCTTGCGGCGGCTTCCGGCGCAGCTGCGGTTCTCACGGGTTGCGCAAGCGGCTCGGGTAGTGCTGGCTCCGCAAGCGCTGCGGCTTCCGGTTCGGCTTCGAAGGCGAAGCTTGCCGAGGTAGAAGAAAGCGTCATGCCCATCGACTATAAGAACTACTACTTCGATTTCACCGATCAGATCGCCCAGGAAAGGGCTGCCGTTAAAATGGTTCCCGATCCGGCCGACATCGAGATCACCGCAAGCGACGCAAACGGCGCGTCGGGCGTTGTCCTTGTTCCTGAGTTCGGCGCCGAAGGTTCTGGCAAGTACTATTTCAACGCGTTGGTCGTTGGCAGCAAGGTGACCTTCATCGCCAAGGAAGGCGCCAAGATCAAGGAAGCCAAGAGCACCGCGGCCGATTCCGACATCGCAGTTGCTTCTGACGGCAAGACCGCTACCTTCACACCGCAGCCTATCAAGATCCAACCGCAGGGTTTGCTGGCCGGCGAGACCATCACCGTCGTTATGGAAAGCGGCGCCGAATACACCATCCCGACCGCTTCCGAGGCTCTGCCTGTTATGGAGGTTACGGGCAAGGGTGTGGCCGACGGCGATGCCGGCAGGTACACGTTCTCCGTTAACGCCGAGCTTGTCAGCGTCAATTCCAAGCGTGAGGTTGTTTACTACCGCGACGTTCGCTGCATCGCGAACTCGCTGGTCAATAACTTCCAACCCGAGACCGTCAACGGCGAGCAGTACTACTCGTTCTACATCAACCTGAACCAGAAGATCGCTTCCGGCGGCATGGGCGCAGGTGCTTGGTGCATCATGGACGAGAACTACAAGGACATCGACTTCGTCGACATGCTTAAGAACGACGACCCCAACCATACGCACGGCGAGGGTTACGTCGACTTCCACGAGATCCGCGTTCTTGGTCCGAAGCATTACCTCACGCTTTCCTACACGCCGATCACGGTTGACAACCTTCCTGCATCCGTCAAGGGCGTTGACGGCACGTCTCAGGCCAGCGTGTTCGCGGGCATCTTCCAGGAGATCGAGGACGGTAAGGTCGTTTCCGAGATCAACACCACCGACTATCAGGGCCTGTATGAGTCGTCGGTTGAGGGCATCAAGTTCGATGAACTGGTGGGCGTTTTGGGCGAGCAGAAGACCTGGAACGACTACGTGCATCCCAACAGCCTTGACTACATCCTGAACGACGCCGGCAACGTCCAGAAGCTGCTGGTCTCCATGCGCGATCAGTCCGCTGTCTTCCAATTCGACATGCCCAGCGGCAAGATCGAGTGGATCTTGGGCGGCAAGGCCTCCACGCTCTCCGGTTTCGACGACTACTCCGAGACCCGCAAGGACGACAAGGGTGTTGAGTTCAACGCCATCATGTTCGGCCAGCATTACGCGCGTTACCATGAGGTAAAGAAGGACGGCACGCTCGACGTCAGTGTCTTCGACAACTGGACCGGTTCCGCTCCGTACTTCTACGAGAACAAGGAGCTCCCGACCAAGTCTCGTGTCCTCAAGCTGGACATCGACCCGGCAAAGGGCACTGCGAAGGTCAACAACTGCGTGAACGGCCGCGACCTCGACCTGCTCACCGGCAAGGACCACATGGCCGACCACTGCGGTTCCGTTGACTACCTGACCGATACCTCCACGATGATCGGCTGGGGCCTGCATATGCCCGTCGATATGGGTATGCCCGCTGCCAAGCAGTACGGCCTTGCTCAGGGCGAGCACTGCATCTTCACCGACTGGGACGACAAGAACAAGGCCGTCAACATGGAGCTCAACCTTACGGCCAGTCCGCTTACCCTTAAGCGTATCGATGCTCAGGGCGATATGAACAACTGCGGTTCTTATCGTTCCTACAAGGTCATGGGCTAAACGCCCGACAACGCTTCGGCTTTCCCTTTCTGTCAAGATGGCCGCCTTTGGGCGGCCATCTTGCGTTTTGCGGATTGGGTGTAAGTGTGGCTGCAGGTGAAGTGGCGCATTGCGGTTAGTCAAGAGGCTTGTTGGTTTTCGTCATTGCTTTACTTGGTGACCAAGGCATAACGTTTACGAATGAATGCTCTTCTCCTTTCGAAAACATATTTTTTCCATATAGGTTATGATTATGGGTATTGGGGCTTTGCTGGATTGCTGAACGTCTAGATGCGCATTGCTGGCGCTGGGGTTGGGAACCCCGTTGGAGAGATTACGGTTTAGCTCGGTAAGCAAAGTCAAAACACTTCGTTGGGGAGGGGTTGTTTATCATGCTCAAGAACATCACCAGGCGCGGTTTCCTCGGTCTCGCAGCGGCTTCCGGCGCAGCTGCGGTTCTTACGGGCTGCTCGGGTGGCGCAAGTGGCGCTGGTTCTGCAAGTGCTGCTGGCTCAGGTTCGAAGGCGAAGCTTTTTGAAGTCGAAGAAAGCGTCATGCCTATTGAGTACAAGAACTACCACTTCGACTTCTCTGAGCAGATTGCACAGGCAAGGGCCGAGCTCAAGCTCGTTCCCGATGCGGCGGACATCGAGATCACGGCCAGTGATGCCAACGGCGCGTCGGGCGTTGTTCTTGTCCCCGAGTTCGGCGCTGCTGGTTCCAGTAATTATTTCTTCAATGCATTGGTTGTTGGCAGCAAGGTTACCCTTACCGCCAAGGAAGGCTCCAAGATCAAGGAAGCCAAGAGCACCGCGGCCGATTCGGACATCGCTGTTGCCGAAGATGGCAAGTCGGCATCGTTCACGCCGCTGCCCATCAAGATCAACCCGCAGGGCCTGCTTGACGGCGAGACCATCACCGTCGTCATGGATAGTGGTGCTGAGTACACCATCCCGACCGCTTCTGAGGCTCTGCCTGTTATGGACATCACGGGCAAGGGCGTCGCCGACGGCGACGCCGGCTGGTACACATTCTCGGTGAACGCTGAGCTTGTTGCAGTCAACACGAATCGCGAGGTTGTTTACTATCGCGACGTCCGCTGCGTTGCGGATATGGCACTCAACAACTTCCAGCCCGAGACGGTTAATGGCGCTCAGTTCTATTCGTTCTACGTGAATCTGAATCTGAAACTTGCCAATGCGGGCAAGGGCCTGGGCGGCTGGGTTGTCATGGACGAGCACTACAAGGACATCGACTTCATCGATATGTTGCCGAACGACGACCCTAACCACACGCACGGCGAGGGCTATGTCGACTTCCATGAGATTCGCATCCTCGGTCCGAAGCACTACCTCACGCTTTCCTACACGCCCTTGGTTGTCGATAACCTTCCTGCAACTATTAAGGGTATTGATGGAGGCTCGCAGGCGAGTGTTTGGGCCGGCATCTTCCAAGAGGTCGAGGACGGCAAGGTCGTTGCCGAGATCAACACAACCGACTACCCAGCCATGTATGAGGCGGCGGTTGAGGGAATTAAGTATAGCGAGCTGATCGGGTCGTACGAGAAGCAGAACTCCTGGAACGACTACGTTCACCCCAACAGCCTGGACTACATCCTGAACGACGCCGGCAACGTTCAGAAGCTGCTGGTTTCGCTCCGTCATCTATCTGCTGTTCTGCAGTTCGACATGCCCAGCGGCAAGATCGAGTGGATTCTGGGCGGCAAGGCCTCTACGCTTTCCGGCTTCGACGATTACTCCGAGACCCGTGCTGACGATAACGGCGTCGAGTTCAACGCCATCATGTTCGGCCAACATTACGCCCGCTACCATGAAGTTCGCAAGGACGGCACCCTCGACGTCAGCGTCTTTGACAACTGGACTGGTAAGCCGCCGTATTTCTACGAGAACAAGGAGCTGCCGACCAAGTCCCGCACGCTCAAGCTGGACATCAACCCGGCAAAGGGCACCGCGAAGGTCAACAACTGCATCAAGGGTCGCGATCTCGACCTGCTCACCGGCAAGGATCATACGGCCGATCATTGTGCATCGGTCGACTATCTGACCGATACCTCCACGATGATCGGCTGGGGTCTTCATATCCCCGTTGACCATAATCTGCCTATCATCAAGGAATACGGTCTTTCCGAGGGAGATCACTGCATCTTCACCGATTGGGACGACAAGAACAAGGCCGTCAACTTCGAACTCAACCTTACGGCCAGCCCGCTTACCCGTAAGCGTGAGGAAACCCAAGGATTTGTTCCCGAGGGCGGTTCCTATCGTTCCTACAAGGTCATGGCATAAGTTCCGGAAACAGTTTCACCCCTTTCTGCCAAGATGGCCGCCTTCGGGCGGCCATCCGCGTTCGGAGTGTATTCCCCAACAAGAAGGTTGCTGTCGGCTTCTCGCTTCGCAACGTTGATTTAGCGCTATCATGGGGGCATAGGGTGCGTTGTCGGCACGTTCATCGCTATCCCGCTCCGCACTCCTTGCTGCCGCAAGCACGGCAGCACTGCGAATAGGAGGCTCATCATGTTGTTCAAGAATGTCATGGTTCCTTACGACGGCTCCGACCACGCGATCCGCGCGCTTGATACTGCCGCTAAGCTGATCGCCGACGATCCCAACGCCAAGATCCATGTTGTCAACGTTATAGCGACATCCGACTTCACCCCGAAATACGGGAACAGCAACCCCTTCTGGCACCCCTACGACAGCATGGATGAGGCTTCGTATGCCAGGCTCATCACCGAGGCGAAGGACAGCGCCATCGCTGATCTGAAGGCCGATCTGCACGATGCTCTGGCCGAATTGGGCGACAAGGCTTCGGTCGACGTCATCACTAGTGCCGGAACGGGTGCGGGCGTGGTTGATTACGCCGCCGATCACAAGTGCGACCTTATCGTCATGGGCAGCCGCGGTTTGGGCGGTATCCGCGGTCTTCTTGGCAGCGTGAGTTTTTCGGTTTTGGGCGAGTCTGAAGTGCCTGTTCTGGTTGTTAAATAAAAGAAGCAACCAGTTATCGGCTATTTGCCCACCAACAGGAGCGTTGTGGTATTATTCCAGTGCTTTAGCTCGTTTCGAGCGATAAAACGATACAAGGAAGTGATTTGAATGGCATTGCCTCAGATGACCGATGAGCAAAGGGCCGAGGCCCTGAAGAAGGCCGCAGCAACCCGCGCAAAGCGTGCCGAGTATAAAGAGAACATCAAGGCCGGCAAGCTTTCCGCTAAGAAGGCTTTCGAGGAGATTGACGACCCTGCTTTGGGCAAGATGCGCGTGAAGCAGTTCATCGCCGCATTCCCCGGCTTCGGCAAGGTTTCCACCGAGAAGCTCATGGCCGAGATCGGCATCGACGAGTCTCGCCGCCTTACTGGCCTTGGCGATCGTCAGAAGGAAGCCCTCATCGAGGTTCTCGACAAGTAGCCACTGCTTTATAACCTTGGAACGCGCCCCATGTAGGGGCGCGTTTTTTGTTGATTTAACGACGCCATATGACTCGGGTGTAGTCTTGAGCCGAAATGAAAGGGGATGTTGGAGATGTCGGTTCACCAAACGGGTACTGGGGTGAAGAACGACAAGAATAAGCTCGAAAGCATGTGGAGCGCGTCGTTCGTTGCCCTGCTTTGCGTGAACTTCTTCCAGTCGATGGGCACGCAGCTCGCCACGACCATTATTCCTCTGTCTGCCCGCGGAATGGGCGCTGACGCAACCACGGTTGGCGTGGTTGTTTGCGCATTCGCGATCACGGCTTTGGCCATCCGCCCGTTTTCCGGCCCAGCATTCGACAGCTTCTCGAAGAAGCGCTTGTATTTCATGGCGTATGCCCTGAATGCGGTCTCTATGTTCCTGTATGCGTTCGCCTCGTCGCCTGCCACCTTGTTCGCCGTTCGCCTGCTGCATGGCATCGGAATCGGCTGCGCCGCTCCGTTGGGCATGGCTCTTGTCAGCAAGGTGGTTCCGTATTCGCGGCTTTCAAGCGGCGTGAGCATGTACATGCTTGCGTTCTCTATCGCTCAGTCGGTTGGTCCTGCGTTTGCGGTTTGGATGGCCGGGTCATGCGGCTATTTCCCCACGTACATATCGGCGGGCGTTTTGCTGAGCGTGGCGTGCTGCATCATTCCGTTCGTGAAGGTGAAGCCTGAGGAGAATAGGCCCTCGTACAAAATTCAGCCCGATCGTATTTTCGCGAAGCAGGCGTTCATCCCTGCTGGTATTTTGTGTTTGATCAGCTGCGCATTTTCGTGCACGGCATCGTTCTTGGTTATTTACGGCACGCTGCTTGGGGTGGACCACATCGCTTTGTATTTCACGGTATACGCTCTGTGCATGCTGGTCACGCGTCCGTTTTTCGGAAGGATGTCCGACGTTCACGGCACCAAGGCCATTCTGATTTTTGCTTTCATTGCGTTCGGTGTCTCGTACGTTATAATCTCGCAGGCAACGACGCTTCCGATGTTCTTGCTGGCGGCCGTTGTGGGCTCGTGCGGCTTCGGTGTGTGCAACCCGCTGGTTCAGGCCTTGGCGTTGCGCATGGTGCCGCCCGATCACACCGGGGCGGGCACCAACACCACGTACACCGGTCTTGATGTCGGCAACTTGCTGGGCCCGGCGCTTGCAGGCGTGCTCATTGACGTGTTTCTCCCCATTGCCGGTGCCGAGAGCACGGCGTACTCGTGGATGTGGCTGTGCATGCTCGTCCCCATTGTTTTTGCCGTGGTCTTGTTCCTAAGCCAGTACAAGCGCATGGCCGCCAACGTGAAGAAGGCGGCAGAAGCGGCAGCGTAGGCACCGCTTGATTCAAGGTGGTTTATACGACAATCGCCCTTCCGAGCTGCTTCGGAAGGGCGATTTCAGTTGATGCGCTATGATGCGAGGAATTACGCCTGCGTGGCGTTCTCCTTGCCGGGAAGGGCGACGATCTGGTCGATGACGGGATCAAGCGCGCCTTCGACGTCGTACTCCTCAACCTTGCCGGCGTCGACCAGGTTGGCGAAGCTGGGGTCAAGGGGCAGGGTGGCGCAAGCGGGAATGCCGTAGTGCTCGGCGATTTCGGCACCCTGGGGCTCGCCGAAGATGAAGTGCTTCTTGCCGCACTCGTCGCACTTGAAGTAGGCCATGTTCTCGACCAAGCCAAGAACGGGGATGTTCATCTCGTGCGCCAGATTGACTGCCTTGCCGACGATCATGGAGACCAGCTGCTGCGGGGCGGAAACCGTGACGATGCCGTCAAGGTTCATGCTCTGCATGACGGTCAGGAACACGTCGGAGGTTCCCGGAGGCATGTCAACCAGCAGGTAGTCGATCTCTTCCCAGTTGGTGTCGCCGAAGAACTGCTTCAGAAGGCCAGTGACAACCGGGCCGCGCCAGGCGACGGGTGCATCTTCCTGGTCAAGCATGAGGTTGGTGGAAACCGCCTTGATGCCGCTTTCGGTTTCGAAGGGCAGGATGCCGTCCTTGTCGCCCATCAGGCGGCCCTTAAGACCGAATGCCTTGGGGATGGACGGGCCGGTGATGTCGGCGTCAAGAATGCCAACCTTGTAACCGCGCTTGGTAAGCTCGGAGGCAAGCAGGCAGGTAACCAGCGACTTGCCAACGCCGCCCTTGCCGGAAACAACGCCGATGACGTGCTTCACATTGGCGCGAGCCGTGGAGGTACGCTGCTTCTCGGTGCGGGAACCGCAGCTCGAGCTGCCGCAGCTACCGCAGCTGCCGTTGCATGAATCGGGATTCTGTTCTTCTGCCATGTGTGTGACCTCTCTCGTTTTTGGGCGCTCCCCTTTAACGTGCGCCCGTCCGTTAGTGCCTTGGTTACTCGCCGACCTTTGCCGATTCGGCGTTGTCATCGCCTTCGACGTAAATGCCTTCCTGCTTGAACACAGTTGCGAACGTGCGGAAGAAGACCTTTGCATCCAAAGCGAACGAAATGTGCTTCACGTAGTATACGTCCAGAGCCAGGCGGTCGTGCCACGGGAGCGAATTGCGTCCCATGACCGCAGCGTAACCGGTGATGCCTGGCTTCACGGTGAGTTTGAGTCCCTCTTCGCCGGTGTAAAGCTCGGTTTCGCGGCGCAGATCGGGGCGAGGGCCGATGACGCTCATGTCGCCCTTCAGGACATTCAGGAACTGAGGCAGCTCGTCAAGGCTGGTTTTGCGCAGAAGGGCCCCAACTTTGGTCATGCGCGGGTCGTCGGCGCCGTTGTAGGTGGAGCCGTCCTCCATGACCAGGTCGGGCGCGTTCACGCGCATGCTGCGCAGTTTGTACATGATGAAATCGTGTCCGTCTTTGCCTACGCGCGGCGCGTTGTAGAAGACGGGGCCTCTGTCTTCAAGCTTGATGGCGATTCCGAAAATCAATATGACAAGGCAAACGGGGGCAAGTGCAATGACCCCGATGACGATGTCGAGCAGGCGTTTGAATACGTGTTGGTACATAAAGCGAATTCTATCCGATTTCGTGCAACGTTAGCGAATGCCTTCGGTCTCGAGCGCATGGTAAACCGAGGCGAAGGTCTCGGAAACGTAGTCGACGTCCTCGTCGCTGAGCAGGGTGTGCAGCGGAAGCGTGACCTCGTTTTGATATTGCGCGAAGGCGTTCGGGAAGTTGTTGATGTCGAATCCCATGTTCTTGTATGCGGTCATCATGGGAAGGGGCTTGTAGTGGACATTGGTTGCGACACCAGCTTCGCCCATGCGCGTGATCAGGGTATTCCTGAATTCGACGCTCTTGCCTTCAAGCCTGACGATCATCAGGTGGGCACTGGATGCCCACCCGCCCTGTTCGTCGTTGCCGAAGTGCTGAAGGATATCGAGCGGCATGGAATCCACGGCGGCAAGGTTCGAGCAGTAGCGCTCGAAGATGGCGCGACGGCGCGCAAGCAGGTCGGGGTAGCGCTTCAGCTGCGCTCGTCCGACGCCAGCGGCCATGTCGGTCATGTTGCATTTCCAGCCCGGGAAAACGATGTCGTATTCCCACGCGCCGGCTTTCGTCTTGGCAAGGGCGTCCTTGTTCTGGCCGTGAAGCGACAGCAGCATGATCTGCTTGTAGATGGCTTCGTCGTCCTGCGTGCCCTGACGCCAGGTGAGCGCGCCGCCTTCTGCGGTGGTCAGGTTCTTCACAGCATGGAACGAGAAAGATGAGAAGTCGGCCACCGAGCCCGCGTGCTTGCCGTGGCGGACGGCGCCCATGGAGTGGGCGCAGTCGGAAACGACGGGCACGCGCTTGTACGCGGCCTGGATGTCGTTTGCGGGAGACCACGCAGCGCTGACGGAGTCGAGTGCGGCGAAGAGCGTGTCGTAGTCGATCATTTTGCCGCCAAGGTCGACGGGGACGACGGCCTTGGTTTTGGGCGTGACGGCTTCGGCGACCTTTTGGTAATCCATTTCGAAGGAGCCGGGCGCGCAGTCGACCATGACAGGCGTGGCGCCCACGTGGCAGACGGCGCTTGCCGTGGCGGTGTACGTGTAAGCAGGGACGATGACTTCGTCGCCGGGCCCGATTCCCAAAACGCGCAAGGCGCATTCCTCGGCAGCGGTGGCCGAGGACAGGGCAGCGGTTTTCGGGGTGCCCATGTAGGCGGACAGCTCGTTTTCGAACTGCTTGGTTTTCGGGCCAGTGGTGATCCACCCGCTTTTCAGCGCTTCGACAACTTGATCGATTTCTGCTTGCGTGATGTCAGGCGGGCTGAACGGGATCTGCTTCTTTGCGTTTGAGCTCATGAATGCTCCTTAGGTTCGCGCAGTCGCATTATTTCGTGAGATTGCGGATGAGTTTGACGATGGCCAAGTAGGAATGATCCTGATCGAACTGGGCAACGGCTACGTCGCGGGCCCTGGTTCCCATGATGCGACGGCGGTTGGGGCGCTTCGTGAGGTCGGTGATGGCGTCGGCAAGAGCCTGCGCGTCCTCGGCGACGACGTTCACGCCGAATCCGTCGGTTTTCACCTTCATCTGGAATTCTTCGCTGGAACCGGTGTTGATCATGGGCTTGCCTGCGGCGAGATAATCGCCGATCTTCGTGACGATGCTCTGCGCTGCGTCTTTCTTAAGCGAATTCACCGTGACGTCGGAGGCGGTAAGGTAGGCCGCCATAAGATCGTAGGGGCAGTAGCCCAGGAAATCGACAGGCGCGTTCAGGCTTTGGACCAGCTGCTCGAGTGCGGCGCGGTTCGGGCCGTCACCGAGGATCTTCACGCGAACCTTAAGGTCGCAGGTGTCCTCGTTGGTGACCACTTCGGAGCAAAGCGCGGGGCCGCTTGCTTCTTCGGCCTGCTTGATAAGAGCGGCTGCGTTGATCAGGGTTTCCAGATCGTAGCTGGCGCCCAAGGTTCCGGCGTAGGTTACCCAGAACTCGCCTTCGGGCTTGGCGATCTCGCCCTTGTGCGCGGCCACGCCGGCGTCGAACTTCTTCAGGTCGTTGCCAACGTACACCGTGATGCGGGGGTACGGTTCGGTGCGGTCCTTCTCGGGACGGCTGGCGTATTCGTTTGAGGTTCCCACGGCAGCGGAAAGCAGCTGGTACACCTTTTTCGCGTCGCGTGCGAACGGGTGGAAGGCAATATCGCTGATGACGGGGATATCGACGACCATGCGCATGGCCTCGGGCCACAGGTCGTTGATGTCGGCGATGTAAGGGATGCCCTTCCTGTCGGCGGTTTCGGCGCAGACGCGCGCGACGTCGTTGGGCGGGATCTCGGAATAGATGAGGTCGTAGCCGCCGTCGGGCTCGGCGAAGCGCTTCTTGAAGAAGGTGTTCAGGTTCTTGGCCGCAACGGAGTGGCTGTGGATTCGACCGAGGTCGAGGTTGCGTTTGTACCCCGGCTCGTCAATGAAGACGACCTTATAGGGAAGGCCCTGGTAGCATGCCTTGCTTTTGTCTCGCTGCTGCTTGTCCCAGTGCTGGAACGATGAGGTGATCAAGTCGACCTCGAACCCGTGGGCGACAAGCATTTCAGAGAGCTTGCGGAAACGGGTGTAGCCGCGCGTTTCGTCACCCAGCTTCACGCCCATCGTGACAATCGCCAGACGCTTCTTGGGGGTTTGAGGACCAGGTGCAACGTGGCTTTGCTTTGAGGGTTCCGAAGAGGGGGTTTCGCCTGCTTGCGAGAGCGGCGCGTTATCAGTCGTATTCATCATGCGATCGAGTTTATCAAACCGCCTTGGTCGACCATTGCGTAAGCGCCCTCCTTCATAAAAGAAGCCTGTTGCAAGAAACCTGCTGCGCGGGGGCTTTGGGTTGTTTCGCTGGTTGTTCCATGTTGCCCGGAGGACGGGGTTCAAGGGCCGCCGTGCGAGCCCCTTGGCGTTGCTGCGTGGGAAGTTGCGAAATGCGACCGCTATCGGTTTCCCTTGGGTGTCGGGCGGCTTTCACCATGATTAAAAATTCATTAAGGAGAAGTCGTCTTCTGCCACATAAACGGCGTAATTGCGCTTTAATGAAGTTGATAATCCGATAGCACCCGTGGCGGCCGGTTGAGTGCGAGGCCGCTTACGTTGAATGGAGGGATTCGGCATGGCTATGACCCCCGAACAAGATTTCGTCATGAAAACCATCAAGAGCCGCGACGTTCACTTCGTTCGCTTCTGGTTCACCGATGTGCTGGGGAACATGAAGTCCTTCGCCGTAAGCCCGTCCGAGATCGCAAACGCGTTTTCCGACGGCATGGGCTTTGATGCCAGCTGCATCGCGGGTTATTCGCCCACGCAGGAATCGGACATGTTGGCGTTCCCCGACCCCAGCACGTTCCAAGTGCTTCCTTGGCGCCCTGAATCAAATGCGGTTGCCCGCATGTTCTGCGAGATCAAGCGCCCCGACGGAACCGCCTTTGAGGGCGACCCGCGAAGCGTGCTTCGACGAATGGTCACGAAAGCCGCCGATATGGGTTATATCTTCAACGTCGGTCCCGAGCTTGAATACTATTACTTTAAGGATTCTGCAGGTACCGAGGTTTTGGACCATGGCGGGTACTTCGATCTGACCAGCCTTGATTCGGCAAGCGACTTGCGTCGCGACACGGTTCTTTCCCTTGAGAACATGAGCATCCCTATCGAATACTCGCATCACGAGAACGGCCCTTCCCAGCACGAGATCGACCTGCGTTACACCGACGCCTTCACCATGGCCGACGCGGTCATGACGTACAAGCTGGTTGTCAAGGAGATCGCCGTCAAGCATGGTGTGTATGCGTCGTTCATGCCGAAGCCCATGGCGGATGCTCCGGGTAACGGCATGCACGTTCACCAAAGCCTGTCAGACCTCGATGGCAACAACCTGTTCTTCGACCCAAGCGACCCGCTTGGGTATAACCTCACACCCTTGGCGAAGAAATTCATCGCGGGCATTTTGAAGTACACTCCTGAACTTTGCCTGGTCACGAATCAGTATGTGAATTCGTATAAGCGACTGGCATCGGGTAGCGAAGCGCCGGCGTTCATCAGCTGGGGCAAGAACAATCGCTCGGCTTTGGTGCGCATCCCCGGCTATCGACCCAATCGCGAGGAAGCATGCCGCATCGAGATGCGCTTGCCTGATCCGGCTGCCAATCCGTACCTGGTGTTCTCGGTCATTCTGGCTGCCGGTCTTGCGGGAATCGAAGAAGACCTGCCGCTTCCGCCTTCCATCGACGATCTCAACTTGTTCGAGCATTCGGACGCGTGCCTGATCGGTCGGGGCTTCAGCAAGCTGCCTGAAGATTTGGGCCAGGCGATCACCCTTTTCGAGAACTCCGAGCTCATGAAGGAGACGCTTGGCGAGCACATTCACTCCTATTTGGTCTCCGAGAAGAAGGCCGAGTGGGCGTCTTACCTTGGCACTGTTTCCCAGTGGGAACTCGAGCGGTATTTGGCGGTGTTGTAAATGAGGAAGAAAGTCGTTTTCATAGCCGATAGCCTGGATAACGCTCACAGGTTCCAGCAGGTGCTTTCGGCTCTTAACGTCGATGTTGCGGCGGGGTCGACCGTTCAGCTGGGAAAGCTGCTTTCGGCCGAAGTCGCCCCCGAGCTTGTGATCTTCGAGGCTCGCGGGAATGCGCGCTCCTATCTTGGCCAGGTGGTTCAGCAGGTCGAAGATCTGCCGGCGCCGCTTCTTCTGATCGTGAACGAGGAGGAGCTTCCCTCGCTGCAGTTCCCGACGACGGTGGCTTCCGATTTCGTCATGCACGGCGCATCCGTCGCCGAATGCACGGCGCGCGTGAAGCGCCTGATGACCTCGCAGGAAGAACCTGCGGCGCTTGACTGCATCTCGGTTGACGGCCTGGTCATCAACCTTGCCACGTATCAGGTCACCATCAATGGCGAGCCTATCGACTTCACCTACCTCGAGTACGCCCTGCTTTCGTTCTTGGCGAAGCACCCGGGCCGCACGTTCTCGCGTGATGCCTTGCTTCAGCGCGTTTGGGGCTTCGACTATTACGGCGGTTCGCGCACCGTCGACGTTCACGTCAGGCGAATCCGCTCGAAGCTCGGCCCCGATCTTGCCGAGCGTCTGGAAACGGTTCGCGGCGTGGGGTATCTTTGGAATGCGTGATGAACGGATGCCGTTCGAGCGACTTGCTCGTTTCGAACGGCGTTTGAATTGCGCATCGAGAACCGTTGGCAGTCGGATGTAGCGTTTCCGCATTTGAAGGATGGCGCCCGTGGAGGCTATTGCGTTAATCGGCGTTTCCGCGCTTATCGCCGGCGTGGTGCAGGGCACTACTGGTTTCGGCGGCGCTATCTGCGTGATGATGGTCTTGCCGTACGTGTTCAGCATGCCCGTTGCCGCGGGCATATCGTCCATCATTTGCCTTGGACTTAATCTTCAGATGGCGGTCATGTACCGAAAGCACCTCGACCGCAAGCTTCTGTTTCGACCTATTCTTGTCACCGTTATCGTTGCCAGCATCGTGATTTCGCTTTCGACCTCCATCGACGGCGTTATTGCCAAGAAGGCGCTCGGCGTCTTTTTCATCGTGCTGTGCATTTACTACCTGTTCATCAAGAAAGATACGCCGCACGGGCACCCGCTTGGGCTTCTTGCCGGCATCGTTTGCGTGGCAACGTCGGGCGCATGCGACGGCATGTTCGGCGTAGGCGGTCCGCTGATGGTCGTCTACTTCATGGCGGCTACGCGTGATCACCCGTCGTATCTTGCGGCAATCCAGACGTACTTCGCGTTTGCGAATGTGTACTATACGGTGTTCCGCGTGGCGACGGGCGTTCTTACCGTCGAGGTCGTTCCTGCGGCTTTGGTTGGTGTTGCCGGCATATTCGTTGGCGGCCTTGTCGCGGGCAAGCTTGTTCGCGTGCTCGATCACAATCTGGTTGAGCGTGCCGTGTACGTGATGCTTGGCGTCGCGGGTGTCATCAACCTTATTTAGTTCCTGGAATCGCCCGGCGGGTTTGTTGGGGTTGCCTTGCCCTGGGCTACACTTACTGAAGAAACCAATGGCGAAGCGGCGCGTGCGTCGTTGTCGCCTTCGTGTGGAAGGAAGCCACGTCATGCTCGAAAAAGACGCTCCGTCGCAGGTTGCCGAGGTCTCTTCGACCGACGCCCCCGCAACCAAGACGATCGCCGTCATCGACGGCAATTCGCTCATGCATCGCGCGTATCATGCGGTTCCGCCCAGTATGAACGCACCCGACGGCACGCCCACCAACGCGGTATTCGGATTCATGTCCATGCTGCTGAAATTCATCGAGGTTTCACGCCCCGATGGCATCGTTTGCGCGTTCGACGCGGGCAAACCCCAGTTCCGTATCGAGGCCCTTGAGCAGTACAAAGCCCAACGTCCTCCTATGGACGACGAGCTTCGCGTTCAGTTTCCCCTGATCGAAAGCTTGCTTGAATCCATGAACATCCCGGTTGTCAAGGTGAAAGGCTGGGAGGGCGATGACATTTTGGGTACCGTTGCCGCGCGCAACGAGGCTCACGGCTACCGCACGCTGCTGGTGACGGGTGATAAGGACGCCTGTCAGCTGGCCAGCGACCTTACTTTCATCGTCAACACGAAGAAGGGTATCTCCGACGTCGTCATCTACGACCCCGCGGGCGTTTACGAGAAGTACGGCGTCACGCCCGAGCAAATCCCCGACTATCTGGGTTTGATGGGCGACGCCTCCGACAACATCCCTGGTGTTCCCGGCGTTGGCCAGAAAACCGCCACGAAGTTCCTCCAGGCCTATGGCTCGATGGAGGGCCTGTACGAGAACCTCGATAAGTTGAGGGGCAAGCAGCTCGAGAATGTCAGGGACAACAAGGAGCTGGCGTTCCTTTCGCGCAAGATCGCAACCATCGTTCGCGACTTGGATTTCCCGCTTGATGTCGATGAGGTTCGTTTCCCCGACTTCGACCCCGAGCGAGTGGCGAAGGCGTTCGGCGCCATTCATTTCAATGCCCACCTTGAGCGTCTGAACAAGGTGGTGGGCGGCGACGGTTTCGCGTCGTATGCCGCAGGTGAAGCGTTCGAAGCTTGGCCGGAAGCCGACTTCGATGCCTTCGAGCTTATTGACGGATGCATTGCATCAGGCGATCGACTTGGCGTTGCCTTCGCGCAGTCCGATCAGGCGTCCTTGTTTGAAGACGACCTCACGCTGGTGGTTTCGACGTTGCATGGTGGGGAGGCGGACGAGCCGTGCGTCGCCGTTGTTTCGGGCGACGACGCTCGAGGCGCATTTGCTCGCATTGTGAAGGAGGGCTCTTTCGCCGCCCTTGATGTTAAGTCCGCTTTCGAGCGGGTTTTCCCGAAAGACTCCGCCGACAGCGCGCTTGTGGGCGAGTCCGACCTCATCGCATGCGTTTCGCGCAGCGAGAATTTGGGCGATGCCCCCGCGCGTGCGATCGACGCAGGCCTTGCCGCGTATGTGCTCAGGTCATCTGACGGTGACTTCTCGGCGGCTCACCTGTGCGAGAAGTATCTCGACAAGTCGCTTCCCGAATCAAAAGACGGCGTTGAAGCCGCAAAGCTTGAGGCTCAGGTTGCGTTGACGCTCGTCGAGACCCTTGTTAAGAAACTTCAGGATGACGGCAGCGCAGGCGTCTTCTTCGATATCGACTTGCCGCTTGTTGCGACGCTTTCCATCATGGAGCGCTGCGGCATGCCCATCGACAAGGAACAACTTGCCAATCTTGGCGCCGAAGCTCAGGTCGAGATCGATTCCCTGCGTTCTCGCATTTGGGAGCTTGCGGGCGAGGAATTCAATGTCGATTCACCCAAGCAGCTTTCCCATATCTTGTTCGAGGTAATGGGTTTGCCGCACGGCAAGAAGACGCGTAGCGGCTATTCCACCGACGCAAAGGTTCTCGGCAAGTTGGCTGACGATCACGAGATCGCCGCTCTTGTCCTGAAGTATCGCGAGTACGCCAAGATCAAGTCCACCTATATCGATGCACTTCCGCGATTGGCAGCGTCGTATGGCGACGGTCGGGTTCATACCACGTTCAACGAGACCGTGACCACCACAGGCCGCTTGAGCTCGTCCGACCCCAATCTGCAGAACATCCCCGTGCGTACCGAGTATGGACGCAAGATCCGTGCGTGCTTCGGCGGAATCGGCGAAGACGACCTGTTCGTCTCGGCCGACTACTCGCAGATCGAGCTGCGTCTTTTGGCTCATCTGTCTGAGGACCCGGGTTTGATCGCGGCGTTCAAGACCGGCGAGGACTTCCATGCCGAGACGGCAGCGCGCGTGTTCGGCATTCCCGTTTCCGAGGTCACGCCGGCAATGCGCAGTCGTGCCAAAGCGGTTAACTTCGGCATCGTCTACGGTCAGCAGGCGTTCGGCCTAAGCCAGAGCCTGGGCATTTCCATGCGCGAGGCGCAGGAGTTCATCGATCGCTATTACGAGGCGTATCCACGCGTGCGCGACTACCTTGACGAAACCGTCGCCCAAGCTAAGGAGACCGGTTTCGCCGAGACGATGTTCGGGCGAAAGCGCCACATCGACGAGCTTAAAGCCACGAATAAGATGCAGCGTGCGTTTGGCGAACGTACGGCCATGAACCATCCCATGCAGGGTTCGGCGGCGGATATCATCAAGATGGCGATGACCGAAGTCCAGAAACGCTTGATTGACGAAGGGTTCGCGGCGAAGCTCATGGTGCAGGTGCACGACGAACTCGATTTTTCGTGCCCGCCCGCCGAGGTCGATCGTCTGACGGCGATGGTGAAGGACGTTATGGAGAACGTGGCTCAGCTCCGTGTTCCGCTTATCGCCGACGTCCAGCATGCGAAAACGTGGGCCGAGGCCCATTAACCGCTTGACGGATTGCTTGCCTTTGTGAGGGGGTAACAAAAAACACACACCCTTCTCTTGGATGTCAAGCGGGGGAGTGGTAATATAACCTACGCTGCATTTTTAGATGCGGCTAGGAATAAGTGCGATGATACGCGCAGACAGTGCATATGATTGGTTTCCAACTTGCAACAGTCGCGCTCCAAAGTTATCGCATGCAGTTATTTCGATCAGTAGGAGTAAAGAAATATGTACGCAATCGTGAAAACGGGCGGCAAGCAGTACAAGGTTGCTCCGGGCACTGTCCTGGCAATCGAGAAGCTTGACGCCGCAGCCGGCGACACGGTCGAGCTTCCCGTCATCTGCGTTGTCGATGGCGACAAGGTCGAGGCTGATCCCGAGAAGGCCGCTGCAACCAAGGTCGAGGCTGTCGTTCTCGAGCAGTTCAAGGGCAAGAAGCAGCTCGTCTTCAAGTTCAAGAAGCGCAAGAACTACAAGAAGCTCAACGGCCATCGCCAGCAGCTCACCCGCATTCGCGTCGTCTCTGTCGGCGGCGAGACTGCACCTGCAAAGAAGTCCGCGTCCAACGACGCCGAGTAGTATAAAAGGAGGGAATTTCAATGGCACACAAGAAGGGTCTTGGTTCCAGCCGTAACGGTCGCGATTCCCACGCACAGCGACTTGGCGTTAAGAAGTTCGCCGGCGAGTACGTGAAGACCGGTATGATCATCGTTCGTCAGAACGGCACCCATTTCCACCCCGGCAACAACGTCGGTCGTGGCAAGGACGACACCCTGTTCGCCCTTTGCGAGGGTCACGTCGTGTTCACCAGGGGCGAGAAGCGCCGCGTGCACGTCGAGCCGCTCGAGACCACCGAGGCTTAAGCTTCGGCGATAGCAACGCTTTATTGCGTTAAGCTTGTTCGCATGAGCGCCTCCAGGGCAACCTGGGGGCGCTTTTCTTATACAATTCCAGAAAACGACAACGCGGGTGATGGCGCATGCCGCCTGCCCCCCCTCAACCTCAAGGAACGACATGGCATCTCAATTCGTAGACAAGGTTCATATCCACGTGAAAGCGGGCGACGGCGGCGCTGGCTGCATGTCCTTCCGCCGAGAAGCTCATGTGCCGAAGGGCGGTCCCGACGGCGGCGACGGCGGTCACGGCGGAAACGTGGTCGTCGAAGCCGACGGCAGCATCTCGTCGCTTATCGAGTATCGCTTCAAGCATCATTTCAAAGCCGAGCGCGGCACCCATGGAAGGGGTAGCCGCATGCATGGCGCCACGGGCAAGGACCTGGTCTTGAAGGTTCCCGTTGGCACGGTTGTGCGCGAGTACAGCGAGGAAACCAAGGAGTCCGGCGAGCTTATCGCCGATCTCACGCATGACGGCGAGCGCGTCACGGTGATGTCGGGCGGCGTTGGCGGTCGTGGCAACATCCATTTCGTCACGTCTACCCGTCGCGCTCCGGCTTTCGCAGAGCTTGGCGAACCTGCTCAAGAGGGCTGGATCGAGCTCGAGATGAAGCTTATGGCCGACGCTGCCTTGGTTGGCATGCCTTCTGCGGGTAAAAGCTCCTTGATCTCCAAGATCTCGGCCGCTCGTCCTAAGATCGCCGACTATCCCTTCACCACGCTCGTCCCTAATCTTGGCGTCGTTCGCGCAAGCGACGACTCCAGCTTCGTCGTTGCTGACATTCCCGGCCTTATCGAGGGTGCTCACGAAGGCAAGGGTTTGGGTCACGAGTTCCTTCGCCATATCGAGCGCACGGCCCTTATCGTGCATGTCGTCGATCTTACCGGCGATTGGGAGGGACGCGATCCGTTGGAGGATTACCGCGTCATCAACGAGGAGCTTGCTCTGTACGCCGACGATCTTGCGGCTCGTCCGCGTATCGTCGTCGCCAACAAAATCGACGTTCCCGGCACCGAAGAGGTCGCCGATAAGCTTGCCGAGATGGTGCGGGCCGACTCCATTGCCGCAGCCGGTGGCGATGAGTTCGCTGACAGCCCCATCGATCCGAAGCTTTATCGCATCAGCGCGCTTACGGGCAAAGGCGTCGATTCTCTCATTCAGGCTATTGCTGCAAAAGTTAAAACGCTTCGCGAGGAAGCGCGCGTGCGCGACGAGGCCGCCATCGAGTACGGTCAGGTTTGGGAGCACAAGCGCGAGCAGCGCGATCGCAGGTTCGAGGTCGTGCGTCTCTCCGAGCATGTCTTCCGTATCAAGGGCCCGCGCATCGAGCGCATGGTCGTTCAGACCGACTGGGAGAACGAAGAGGCCGTTTCGTTCCTTCAGCATCGTATGAAGCGCTGCGGCGTCGACGAGGCGCTTGAGAAGGCGGGCGCACGTGACGGCGACGAGATCCGTATCGTCGGTCGCGCTTTTGAGTTTGAGAGCGCGCGTATGGCCGATGACGAGTTCGATGAACTCGATGCGAAGATGGATATCTAGTCATGGCGTCTTTCGCGGGGAATTCAACTATCGTTAACGAAGGCGTTGCCACGAGCTTCGCGGCGCCTAAGCGCAAGCTGGTGGTGAAAATCGGTTCATCTACGCTTACGCGTGCGGATGGTTCGGCCGATATCGATTACCTGCGTGCGCTTGCAAGCCAAATCGCGCGTGTTCGTCAAGCGGGTTGGGGCGCCGTTATCGTCACATCAGGAGCCATAGCTGTCGGGCTGAACAAACTCGGAATCGACAAGCGTCCTACGGACATGCCCTCTTTGCAGGCCGCTGCGTCGGTCGGCCAGGGCGAGCTTGCGGCTGCCTATGCGCAAGCCTTTGCCGAGTTCGACCTCGTCACTTCGTTGGTCTTGCTCACGCGTCGCGACACTGCCGATCGTACGGCTTACCTTCACGCGCGTGACACTTTGAATAGGCTTCTTGAGTTGGGCATCGTTCCAATCGTCAACGAGAACGACACCGTTTCGGTCGAGCAGATCAAGTTCGGCGACAACGACACCCTCTCTGCGTTGGTGTCGTGTTTGATCAAGGCCGATCTGGACATCATCTTGTCCGACATCGATGGCTTCTATGATGCCAACCCGAACGAGTGCCCCACGGCGAAGCTCGTTCCCGTTGTCGACCATATCGATAAAGGCATCATCGCGGCAGCGGGGGCCGCTGGCTCCTCCGTTGGTTCGGGCGGCATGGTCACGAAGATCCGTGCGGCGCGTGCATTGGCCGTTGCGGGCATTCCTCTGGTCATTTGCTCGGGCGACCGCGAAGACGCCATCGTTGACGCCGCGTTTGGCAAGGATGTCGGCACGTTTTTCCCAGCAGCGCATCTTGCGCACGAGATCACCCCGCGTAAACTTTGGATCGCCCTGGGCGATTCGGCACGAGGCAAGATCACTGTGGACGACGGTGCGAAGCACGCGTTGGTAAAGCAGGGAAGCTCTCTTTTGACTGTTGGCGTTGCCGGTGTCGAAGGCTCTTTCGATACGGGCGATGTCGTGGACATTCTCGATTCTGATGGCTATTTGTTCGCACGCGGTCTTGTTTCCGCAGAGCGCGATCGTGTCGAGCTGGCCATTGGAAAAACCCACAGCGAGCTTGCGGGAAACCGCATCCTCGCTGATCTTGCGGAAACACCCTTGATTCATCGCGACGACATGGTCGTGTTCGAATAGGGGCTAGGCAGCATCGACTGAAAGGACGGCTCTACCATGAGTGAGGACGTTTCAACTGACGCCACGACGAACGATGCGGCTCAGGCTGCGCGACAGGCTGCAAGAAGCGCTGCTGTTGCCGCGAAGCGGGCAAGCGCCGATGTTGCGCTGCTCACCAACGCCCAGCGCAACGATACCCTTTTCGCCATGGCCCGTGCTCTGCGCGACGAGGTCGACGTTATCCTTAAAGCTAATGACGACGATATGGTCGCTGCCCGTCAGAAGGGAACCAAGGAAAGCCTTCTCGATCGACTGATGCTGAACAACCAGCGCGTGTTCGATATGGCCACCGCCCTTGAGGACTTGGCGTCCCTTCCCGATCCGCTTGGGCGCATCCTCGATCATCGCAAGCTGTACAACGGGCTTGACCTCACGCGCGTCACCGTCCCCATGGGCGTGGTGGCTGTGGTTTACGAGGCTCGCCCGAACGTCACTGCTGACGCGGCGGGCATTTGCCTGAAGTCGGGCAATGCGTGCGTTTTGCGCGGCGGAAGCCTTGCTTCCAGGTCGTGCGCGGCCATTGCGACCATCCTTGAGGGGGCTGCTGTGTCGGCGGGCGCTCCTGCCGGCTGCATCAGCTTCGTCGATGCCGTCGATCATGCTGCTACAGACGAGCTCATGAGCTTGCGTGGCGTTGTCGACGTCCTTATTCCCCGCGGCGGCGCTGGGCTCATCAACCATTGCGTGAAAAACGCTCAGGTTCCCGTTATCGAAACGGGCACGGGCAACTGCCACGTCTACGTGCATGAAAGCGCTGACCTTGACAAGGCTCGCAGCATCATCGTCAACGCGAAATGCCGTCGTTACGGCGTTTGCAATGCGGCCGAGACGTTGCTGGTCGATCGTAAGATCGCAAAGCAGTTCTTGCCGGCGACGATGTCCGAACTTGCCAAACACGGCGTTCTTCTTCATTGCGACGACGAGGCGTTCCTGATTGCTTCTCGCGAGAGCGATGTCAACGGTCGGGCTCGTGATGGCGCCCCGTTGGATTTCGTGGAAGCCACCGAAGAAGATTGGGCGACCGAGTACCTCGCTCCTGAACTTGCCATCCGCTGCGTCGACAGCGTCGACGAGGCAATCGAGCACGTTAATCGCTACGGAACGCACCATTCCGAATCCATCTGCGCGGCGGACGAGGATGCTTGCATACAGTTCGCGACAAGGGTGGACGCTGCCGCTGTGTACGTGAACGCGTCAACCGCCTTCACCGATGGCGGTCAATTCGGCCTGGGCGCCGAGATCGGCATCTCAACCCAGAAGCTTCACGTCCGCGGACCTTTTGCCCTTGAGGGTTTGACGTCGTGCAAATACGTCGTTCGCGGCGATGGACAGGTGCGCGCGTAAATGGTGGTCTCTCAGCGTTTCGACGACTTGGGCGCCGATGGCAAGCCTGCCCGTTTGGGCATTCTTGGCGGCACGTTCGATCCTATCCACGTTGGGCATCTTGCGCTGGCCGAGGCAGCTTTGCACGAGCTTTCCCTTGACGCCGTGCTGTTCATACCCACGGGTACACCGGTGTTCAAGAAGGACATTTTCGTCACGCCTGCGGATATCCGCCTTGAGATGGTTCGCCGTAGCGTTTGCTCCAATGCAAGCTTCGATGTCTCTTCGATCGAAATCGACCGTGGGGGAGACACTTACACGGTCGACACCTTGCGCGATTTGCGCGAGCATTATCCGACGAACGTGTCGCTGCATTTCATTCTCGGCGCCGATTCCGCGGCCGAGCTTTGGAAGTGGAAGGATGCTGATCAGATCGCTCGTTTCGCGACGATCGCCGTTGCCGAGCGTCCCGGTTCGCGTTTCGGCGAAGAGGAGCGCCAGCGCGACCTCGTTGCTGCTCCTTTTATCTTCGAGTTCGTGGAGGCGCCCTCGATCGACGTCGCGTCGCGCGTGATACGCGATATGGCCGCTGCGGGTAGGTCGATCCGCTATCTTCTGCCTCCCGAGGCTTACGCCATGGTGAACGAGCGGGGGCTGTATCGCGGCGACTCGTCAGAACCTCGCAGCCGCGTTTTCGATGATGGCGAGCTTGGCCTTGCGGCGAGCGATGCCGATCCATTCTCTCAAGAGTTCATTGCGGCGCGAACCGCACAGCTTGAGGCTCGCGTGAAGCCTAAGCGCTTCCGTCATATCATGGGTGTTGCTCGGACGTCGGCGGAGCTTGCGCATGCATACGGGGTCGATCCCGACCGTGCGCACCTTGCGGGCCTTTTGCATGATTGGGACAAGGGCTACGATGATGAGGGAATCAGGCAGCGTGCTCGCTCGTTTTGCGTGCAAGCCGACCCTCAGCTTTTCGATGAGATGCCCCAGCTTTTACACGGCCCGGTCGCCGCTGCGGCGTTGGCATGCGCCTATCCGCAGATACCAGGTGAAGTTCTGCAGGCGATCGCGCGTCATACGGCGGGCGCCGTCGACATGACCGATCTCGATATGGTAGTCTACGTGGCCGACGCTATCGAGCCGAACAGGGATTACCCTGGTGTGAAACAGCTGCGGGAAGCAGTGGGGGCAGTGCCGTTGCGCGAACTTTTCATCAGGACGTTCGCCCATACGCTCGAGAACCTGCTTGATCGGCGCTGCGCCGTTCACCCGCAAACTATAGGTATTTGGAACAGCTTTGCCTCGTTCGAACAGCGCAAAGCCGAGAAACATGGAGGTAAAGGGAAATGACCGAGTCGAATGAAGCCATCGAGCGCAAGTCTTCACGCGAGTGCGCGCTTATCGCCGCCCGCGCTGCCGACGAGAAGAAAGCAACGGACATTCTCGTTCAGGATGTTCGCGATCTTGTCGGCGTGACTGATTACTTCATCATCGTGACTGCGGCTAATAACCGTCAGGTTAACGCGATCGTCGATGCAATCGAGGAAGAGCTCAGGAAGCAGGCCGGCGAAAAGCCGTTGCACCGCGAGGATACCCGTGATGGATCTTGGGAGCTTCTTGATTACGGCGCGTTCATCATTCACGTTTTCCAGCCCGAGACTCGCGATTTCTATCGTTTGGAGTCGCTGTGGAACGACGCACCGGTCGTTGACCTTGCTGCCGAGGCTGGTCTTACGGACATCGAGTATTCCGAGCGCATTGCCAAGTTCCTCGAAAAGGCTAAGGCGAAGAAGGACGCCGCAGATGCCGAAGTCGAGCTTGACGAGAACAGGGTTGAGGCCGAGGAATAGCGCACTTGTTGGGTGATCCCTGGCTTGCGCGGTTTTGGTGGCGTGAGTGGCTGTTTAATGCAGCTCGCGCGCCTCTGCATGTTCACGACTTTGCGCGGTTTGGTCGCGCAGGTAGCGGCATGATGCATCGTTTATCAAACGTGCGCCAATCAGTTTTCCAACGCGAATTCCCAAATCACACCCAACATCTTGTCATGAATTGATAGAGCGGTTATCATCGTTTGATAACACGAGGCCATAAGAGTTCCTTTTTGAAGGGGGCAATCTTATGGCCTCGTTCGTTTCAAAGGCCGCTTGTCGCGGTTACCGACCCGCTCGCTTCTCAGCGGCTCGACTCCAGCGCCGTCCGGCGGTGGTTTCGCGGCTTCTGCGAGAGCGGTCGGTCGCCCGCTTCTTAATCGCCCCAGATGGGTTCGGCAAGACGTGCGCTGCATTGGAGTACGCGCAAACCATCTTCGAGTTCGAGCACGTGTTCTGGATTCCCTGCGAAAGCCCTTGTTTCGTTCGCGATCTCGATGCCAATTCCCTGGTTAGGGATATCCTCTCTTGCGATAACCAGCCAAAACTCGTCGTGTTTGATGCGGTTCCCGCTCTCGACTTCGAGCGAGCGAGCCAGTTCTCGTTGGTAATCGACTCGCTCATCGACATCGATTGCGAGGTTTTGGTTTGTTGCGCTCCATCCGCGGACGTTTATTCCTCTTTGCAACGAGACCGTTTGCGTCTGGGCGCTCGCGACTTGCTTCTGTCCGACTCCGAACTTGCCAATGCAACCGATGTTTCCGGGGCTCCTTTCGGCCCAAGGGCCAAAGGCGACCTTTCCCCTAATCGGATTGCTGCCATCGGGTGGCCGTCAGGTGACGACGCCCAGGTCAGGTTTCTGAGAGGTCTCGCCATTGAGGATCTCCCGCTAGGAATCGTTCTTACCATGCTTGGAATGTTCGTTCTCAAGCAGGGCTCGCTAGACGATCTGTCTGCGTTCGTTTCGGTTAGCGACGAGTCGCTAACTCTTCTCGAGCAGGATTACCCGCATTTTGGAATCGATCGGGTATCGGGCGGGTTTTCGACAGTCGAGTTTCCCGTCGTCGACCTTGCTGCTGCATATCGCTCGAAGATCGAAGCTGCTGCATCGTGCTCGGTTTTCGCCGATCGCGACTCCTTGGGACTTTGCTGGGCGGAAACGTTGTTCAAAAACGGAAACCCTTCTCGTGCATGTGATGCAGCCCGACGGTTCTGCTCGCAGCATCCACGAGGCCATTGGGTCCTCGATCATGACGAGGCACTGCTCGACTCGACATGCATCCTTCCGTCGCTCGACGTGTTCGATTCCCTTGGCGATGCGCCTCCTCGGGCTGCTGAGGTCGCGTTGGCCAAGGCTCGCCGTTATTCCGTTCTTTCTGACGGCCTCAAAGCAGCCTCAACGGCGAACCGGCTTGCCTTCAACCTTGCCGCCTCGCCCTTTATGCGCATGCAGGCTTTGATGGTCGTAGCCAAAAATGCCGATCAGGCCCAGGCGGCGCAGGCCGAGGAGTCGATAATCGAACTTCTTATCGAGAAGGGGTTCTTGGAAGGCCGGCGTGTTCGTCCAAGCGGTGATGCTGACGACCCACGAAAGCCGCCGGCGCCCATTGTTGATTTTGACGCGGCTTTTAGCAGATGGGCAGCGAGGTCGGAACCGTTCGCCGAAGCTGACAGGTTCTGGGCCCCTTTGGGCATCGTGTTCATCTCTTTAAGAAAGGGTTCGGTTTCGGCAGCGGCGGTCTGGTCGGAAATGCAGGCCAGGAAGGCAGACCCGCGTGCTTTGTCCGAGGGTGCCGCATGGATACTCCGACAGGCGATTGACGAGCGAAACGGTTCAGGCCGCGACCTTTTGGGCTACGATGCGCTCGAGGCAATTGAACTCTACGTGTGTATGCGCATGTCCAAAGAGACGTCTAATCAAACATTCGCAGATGTTCTGGCCGCTTTGGCTCTCGAGCACGTTCGCTCGCGTGGGCTGCATCTTTCCCGGGAACCTCTTGCGGCAGGTGTTCTTCTGCGCCTTCATGAAGTCGAGATGGACGTATACAAGCAGCGCAGCGCGTACCAACAAAGGCGGCGTGACGAGGAAAGCCGCCGTGTCGACCGGTTTGCCACGCGCCCCGATTCATATTTGGACGCAATCGGCCCTGCCGAGCAGCCTCAAAGCGCGCCTCTGCTTGATGTCCGGCTTTTCGGCGGCATGGAGGTTTATTTAGGGGCTGAACGTATCGACGTCGCGCGCATTAAAAGGAACAAGGTCAAAACGCTGCTTGCCATTTTGGTTCTCGCGCGCGGCAGGGACGTTTCAAGGGATCTAATCGTTCAAAGTCTTTGGCCCGATAGCGATATAGAGGCGGCTAGGCGTAACTTCTACACGATTTGGAGCAGCCTGCGCAATGCGCTTGAGCTTCCCGACGGAACCTGTCCTTATCTCATCCGTCGTCGCGGCGGGTGCGCGATCGACACCCATTTGGTTCGAAGCGATATCAAGCGCTTCGATGCTGTGTGCAGGAAGCTCCAGTTCGGTGCGCTCCCTTTGGAGGATGCCGATGATCTTTATCGCCAAATAGACGAGGAATTCACGGCGGAGCTTCTTCCCGCTGAGGAGCAAAACCCTATAATCCGTTCCGCGCGGGAGGAGTGCCGCTCGCAATTGGTCGATGCTCTTGTCGGCGGTGCGGGCCGTCTTATGAACACGGGTGAGGCAAGGCAGTCTTTGTGGCTTGCGCGATCGGCATTGAGGCTTGACCCGCTTCGTGAGGACTCTTATGCCGTGCTCATGATGGCGCAATCAGCGCTCGGGCAAAGAACGGCCGCCATCATGACGTTCTTCAAGTGCAAGCGAATGTTGTCCGAGCAACTGGGGCTCGATCCGTCGCCGCAGGTTAAAAGCATATACGAGGCTTTGATCGACCCTCTTGGAGGGCAGGACGTCGAACGGGCTTAGAAGCGCATTCGCTGTGGATACGCGCGAGGCGGTTTAGGTATGGCGAACCGCTTGGGGTAAGATGATTGGCTGTACTATTATCCTCAAATCGGAAATCGGAACGGCAGGATGCCCATGGCTGGATTTCTCTCGAAATTGCTCTCCTTCGGCGAGGGTAGGCAAATGAAGAAATATCAAGAGCAGGTTGATGTCATCAACGGCCTTGAATCGCAAATGGAGGCGAAATCTGACGACGAGCTTCGCGCGATGACTGCGGCCTTCAGGGAACGTCTCGACGCAGGTGAAGATCTCGATAGCCTTTTGTGCGAGGCTTTCGCCGTGACGCGTGAAGCGTCAAAGCGAACCATCGGCTTGCGTCATTTCGATGTTCAGCTGATCGGCGGCATGGCTTTGAACGCCGGCGGCATCGCCGAGATGAAAACCGGTGAAGGTAAAACACTGGTCTCAACGCTAGCGGGCTATCTGAACGCTCTTCCGGGCAACAACGTCCATATCGTCACAGTTAACGACTATTTGGCAAAGCGCGACAGCGAGATGATGGGGCGCATCTACCGCTTCCTGGGCATGGAGGTCGGCCTCATTCAAAACGGCATGCGTGGCGACCATAAGAAGCGTGCTTACGCTGCCGACATCACGTACGGAACCAACTCTGAGTTCGGTTTCGATTATCTGCGCGACAACATGGTCACCAAAGCCGAGGAACGCGTGCAGCGCGGTCATCACTTCGCCGTCGTCGACGAGGTCGACTCGATCCTCATCGACGAGGCACGTACCCCGCTTATCATCTCAGGTGCGGGTTCCGCGGCCGCCGACATGTACAACAAGTTCGCACGCGTTGTTCCCTCGCTGCAGGAAGGCGTTGACTTCGAGCTTGATGAAGGCAAGCGCACCATCATCACCACCGAGGTCGGCTTGGCCAAGGTGGAAACCCTGCTTGGCATCGACAACATCTACGCCGACACCACGGGTCAGCTGGCCAATCACCTGCAGCAGGCATTGAAGGCGCAGTTCATGTTCCACCGCGACGTCGACTACGTCGTTACCGGCGGCGAGGTCAAGATCGTCGACGAGTTCACCGGCCGCATCATGGAGGGACGCCGTTGGTCTGAAGGCCTTCATCAGGCTGTCGAAGCAAAGGAGCACGTGCAGGTCAGGGAAGAGAACCAGACACTTGCCACCATCACGCTGCAGAATTACTTCCGTCTGTACGACAAGCTTTCGGGCATGACGGGTACCGCCATGACCGAGGATGCCGAGTTCCGTGAGATCTACAAGCTGGGCGTTACGGCAATCCCTTCGAACAAGCCCGTCATTCGCAAAGATATGAACGACTTGGTTTACCGAACCATCGACGCCAAGTTCGATGCCGTTGCCGATGAGATCGAAGAGCGTAATGCCTCCGGCCAGCCGTGTCTTGTCGGCACGGTCTCCATTGAGAGCTCCGAGAGGCTTAGTCGCATCCTTGACAAGCGCGGTATCAAGCATGAAACCCTGAATGCCAAGAATCACGAGCGCGAGGCTCATATCGTCGCTCAGGCTGGCCGCGTCGGCGCTGTCACCATTGCAACCAATATGGCTGGTCGTGGTACCGACATCCTTCTTGGCGGCAACCCCGAGGTTCTTGGTAGCGACATGCTCCGTCAGCGTGGCTACAACCCCGATGTCACGCCCGAGTCTGCTGCTCGCGCGAAGGAGGTCGTTGAAAAGGGCCTTGAAAGCGACGATCCCAAGATCGTGGCGCGTGCCAAGCAGCTCTCCGAGGCGCTTGCGAAGGAAGCTCCTGCGCCGACTGACGAGCAGCGCGCCGCTGCATTGGCCGATGCTAAGAAAATCACCGAAGCCGAGCATGAGAAGGTTCTTAAGGCGGGCGGTTTGGCTGTTATCGGCACCGAGCGCCATGAGTCTCGCCGTATCGACAATCAGCTTCGCGGTCGTTCGGGCCGTCAGGGCGATCCCGGCGTCACGCAGTTCTATTTGTCGCTTGAAGACGACCTCATGCGTCGTTTCGGCGGCGACCGCATGGACAAGGTTTCTGCCATGATGCAGAAAACCCAGCTTCCGGACGATCAGCCCATTCAGGCGGGCCTTGTGTCGAAATCCATCGAGAGCGCACAGCGCACGGTCGAAACCATGCATTTCGCAGCTCGTAAGAACGTTCTCGAGTACGACGACGTCATGAACCTGCAGCGTACGGCTATTTATGCCGAGCGTAACAAGATTCTCGACGGCAAGGACATGACCGACCGTATTCCCGAGATCATGTCCGATGTCGCCACGCGCATCGTCGACGAAAACTGCGACGCAAAGATGCCCAGCGACGACTGGGACATCGCTGCGGTGAACACCTGGATCACCAGCATGACGGGCCGCACTGATTTCGATTGCGCTCAGGTCGATCATGAAGACGATCCCGCTCTTCTCGCCGAGGCCATCGTCGACTATTTCCGTGAGGTCTACTCCCAGAAGTCCGCGATGATCGGCGAGGAGGTTATGCGTTCGCTCGAGGCTCAGATCATGCTTCGCATCATCGACACCCGTTGGATGGCCCATCTTCAGGATATGGACTATCTGCGTGCCGGCATCGGTCTGCGCGCCCTTGGTCAGCGCGACCCTCTTACCGAGTATCGCGAAGAGGCATATCAGGCGTTCGCTCGCATGACGGGCGGCATGTACGAGGATTACCTGCGCACGCTTTTGCGTCTCGAAGTCGCAAAACCCGACAGTCAAGGCAAGATGCCGGCCGAGCGAAACATCCTTTCGGGCCGCTTGAGCTATTCGAACCCCGAGGCGGCTTTGGATGCGCCGCAGGCCGGTCAGGCTCCCGCGCGCACGTCCCAGCCGCAGGGTATCCCGCCTCAGCGTCCGCAAGAGACGGTCAAGCCGCAAACGTACGTGAAGGACAAGGACGATCCCTACGCAAATGTCGGCAGGAACGATCTGTGCCCCTGCGGAAGCGGCAAGAAGTTCAAGAAGTGCCACGGGCGTTTCGCGGACTAGCGTGCGTTAACGATACGGAGCAATAATGGCCGACAGCAAATCATTCGACATCGACGAGATAAAAGGCCGTCTTGACGACGCTTATGCCTTCTTGCATATCGAGGACAAAACTGCCGAACTTGGCAACCTCGATGCCGAGATCGCGAACCCGTCTTTTTGGGATGACGCCGTCCACGCGCAAGGCGTTTCGCGTCAAGCGGGTAATTTGCGCGCTTGCATCAGCGAGTACGAGCAGGCTCGTTCCCTCTTCGCCGATGCGACTGCTGCACTCGAGCTTGCAGGCGAAGACGAGGCCTTCGCTGCCGAGGCCGATGAGGCTCTTTCCAAACTCGATCAACTTCTCGACCAGCTTGAGATCTCGTCGTGGTTCTCGGGTCGCTTCGACGCAGGCGATGCCATCATCAGCGTGAACCCGGGGCAGGGCGGTCTTGAGGCCCAAGACTGGACTCAGATGCTTTACAACATGTACGTGCGCTACGCTGGCAAGAAGGGTTGGAAAGTCCACTCCCTCGATATCGTTCCTGGTGAGGGCATTGGTCTTGACAAGGCGACATTCCAGATCGAAGGCCGCAACGCCTATGGAATGCTTCGCAGCGAGATCGGCGTCCACCGCTTGGTTCGTATTTCCCCGACTGACGACAAGAAGCGCCGTCACACCACGTTTGCCAGCGTCGAGGTCCTTCCTGTTCTCCCTGATGATATCGAGGTCGATCTGAACCCGTCGGATGTCCGCGTCGATGTGTACCGTTCGAGCGGGCCCGGCGGTCAGTGCGTCAACACCACCGATTCCGCCGTGCGACTCACTCACGTTCCCACCGGCATCGTCGTCACCTGTCAAGACCAGAAAAGCCAGCTTCAGAACAAAGAAGCTGCCTTTCGTGTTCTGAAGGCTAAGCTATACGAGCTCGAAGAACGTAAGCGCGCCGAAGAAATCGATGCTTTGCGCGGCGAGCGCATGGAGAACTCTTTCGGCAGCCAGATCAGGAATTACGTCCTGTATCCCTATCAGCTGGTGAAGGATCTTCGAAGTGGCGTTGAAACCAGCAACGTCGATGCGGTTCTTGGCGGCGATCTCGATGAGTTCGTGATCGGATATCATAAGTGGAGGGTCTCCCAATAGGGTTCTGCGGCTCCAAGGTAAATCTCGTGCATATAACCGGGCGTTTGATAACCAGACGCCCGGTTTTTGTTGTCAGCGGGCTTTCTTCCTGCTGTTGATTCCAGGTTTGCCCGAATCAGAAATAATATGAACACCCCTCCACCATCTGGCACGCTCTCTCTCTCGATGTACAATAACGAAAGTAATGTTCACGGCCGCAATCAAGCAAAGCGGCTGATTAATCGTAACGGGAGAGGTCGAAATCCATGAACGAAGAACAGTTGGCGAGCATCGCTAACGACATGCGCATCGACATCGTGCGCATGATCGCCGAAGCGGGAAGCGGCCATCCAGGCGGCTCTCTTTCATGCGCGGACATCCTGTCGGTGCTTTACTTCGACACGATGAAGCACGACCCTTCTAACCCCAAGAACGAGGATCGCGATCGCTTCATCCTTGCCAAGGGTCATGCGGCTCCTGCGTTGTACGCTGCACTTGCCGAGTCGGGCTACTTCCCCAAGGAGGAACTGGCCACGCTTCGCAAGCTTGGAACGCGCCTTCAAGGTCATCCCGATATGAACCTCCTGCCCGGCATCGAGGTTTCCACCGGTTCTCTTGGTCAGGGCCTTTCCATTGCCTGCGGTATGGCCTGCGGTATGAAACTTGCCGGCAACGACAACACCGTCTTCACCTTGCTCGGCGATGGTGAGTGCCAAGAGGGTCAGGTTTGGGAAGCCGCGATGTTCGCTGCCCATCGCAACCTGGACAACCTTGTCGCCATCATCGACCGCAACGGTCTTCAGATCGACGGCAAGACCTCCGATGTCTGCGATCCGGGCGATCTTGCTTCCAAGTTCACTGCATTCGGCTGGGAAGCTCACGAGATCGACGGTCACGATATCGCTGCTCTTCGCGACGCCTTTGCCAAGGTGAAGTCCCAGCGCGACGGCAAGCCGCATGCTTTCATCGCCCGCACTATCAAGGGCAAGGGCGTTTCCTTCATGGAAGATCAGGCTGGCTGGCACGGCAAGGCGCCTAACGCTGAAGAACTCGAACAAGCTCTCATCGATCTTGGCGCCGCCAAGAAGGAGGCATAACCATGATCAAGCTTGCAGATGCAACCCAGGCTCAGGAAAAGAAAGCCACCCGTGCAGCTTACGGCGTGACGCTGGCTCAGTTGGCTGACGAGGGCATGCCCGTTGTCGCGGTCGATGCCGACCTTACTGGTTCTACCACTACCAAGAAGTTCGCTGCAGCAAGCGAGGCATATGCCGACCGCCTGTACAACGTCGGCATCGCCGAGCAGAACATGATCGACGTCGCTGCTGGCCTGTCCCTTACCGGCAACATCGCCTTCACTGGCTCGTTTGCCGTGTTCGGTACCGGTCGCGCTTACGACCAGATCCGCAACACCGTTTGCTATGGCGATCTTAACGTCAAAATCGCTCCTACGCATGCAGGCATCTCCGTCGGCCCTGACGGCGGCAGCCATCAAATGCTCGAGGATATCTCGCTCATGCGCGGTCTGCCCAACATGCGCGTTCTCGTTCCCGCCGACTATGAGGCGGCTCGTGCTGCGATCAGGCTTGCCGCGGAAACCCCGGGTCCTGTCTACGTTCGTATGGGCCGCGCTTCCGTTCCTGCCGTGTATGCCGAGGGCGTCCAGCTCGAACTCGGTCGCGCTTACGTGCTGCGCGAGGGCACCGATGCTACCATCGTCGCTTGCGGCGTGATGATCGATCAGGCTCTCAAGGCTGCTGACATGCTCGAGCAGAAGGGCGTTTCCGTCGAGGTTATCGACGCATTCTCGGTAAAGCCCCTCGACGAGGAAGCCATCCTTGCATCGGTTCGCAAGACCGGCTGCGTCGTCACCGCCGAGGAGCACAGCGTTTACGGCGGCCTTGGTTCCGCCGTTGCCGAGACGCTCGTTCAGAACGAGCCCGCTCCTATGGAAATGATCGGAATGAAGGATCGCTTCGGCAAATCGGGTGCGTTCGAAGAACTTCTTGACTACTTCAAGATGGACGCTGCTGCGATTGTTGATGCCGTGGAGAGGGTTAGGTCGCGAGCCTAGTCTGCTAAAATTTAAGGTTGTCATAGTAATCGTGCAATCTGAACGGAGTATTCTGTGACAAATGCAAGCACCCAAGGGTCTCCTCGGCGTGCCGGTGGCCGTCATGCGGCACCGCAAAGGCAAGTGAGTTCCCAGCTCTCCGAGTCTCTTCCCGTCCTCGACGTGGAAGATGCCCCTCGTCAAACGGGGGAGCCGGTTATCACTTTCGACCATATGACCAAGGTTTACCCTGCTCAGCCAAATAGACCTGCCCTTCATGACATCTCTCTGCAAATCTATGCAGGCGAGTTCGTCTTCTTGGTTGGTCATTCCGGCTCGGGCAAATCAACTATGATCCGCCTTCTTACTCGCGAGCTCAAGCCCACCGAGGGACACATCTATGTTGCGAACGAGGATCTCGGAAGCATGCGCAATTGGCGCGTTCCGTATCTTCGTCGCAACATCGGTTGCGTCTTCCAAGACTTCAAGCTTCTCCCGAACAAGACCGTTTTCGAGAACGTCTCGTTCGCGCTTGAGGTAATCGGCAAGAGCCGCCATGTCATCAAGACCCAGGTCCCCGAGGTCCTGCGTCTTGTCGGCTTGCAGGACAAGCTCAACAAGATGCCCGACCAGCTTTCTGGTGGCGAGCAGCAGCGTGTTTCCATTGCTCGCGCCATCGTGAACCGCCCGCCGCTGCTTATCTGCGACGAGCCTACGGGAAACCTCGACCCGCAAACCTCGCGCGGCATCATGGACCTGCTCGAGCGAATCAATCGCACGGGCACTACGGTTCTGGTTGCAACGCACGACCGCGAGATGGTCGACAACATGCGTCGCCGCGTCATCGCGCTCGACCGCGGTCATCTGACGCGCGATCAGGACAGGGGAGTGTACGGTTTCGATGTCTAGTTTCATTTACTTCATCAAAGAGGCTCTGCGCGGCTTTGCGCGCAACCTGTCCACCACGCTCGGTTCCATCATCACCATCTTCTTGTCGCTGTTCGTCATCGGCGTGTTCTTGGTGGGTGCGGCTGTCATCGAGAACGTGGTTAGTTCTGTCGAGAGCGAAGTCACCATCACGGCCTATCTTAGTGACGACGTAAGCGACTCCCAGGTCTCTTCGCTCACCAGCGAGATCAAGGCTATCGATGGCGTGTCTGGCGTCTCCTATGTTTCGAAGGATCAGGCGCTTGAGAATTTCCGCGCCATGTCTTCGAATCCCGAGATCGTCGATCAGCTCGACGGCGCGAACCCGTTGCCGGCTTCGCTGACCATCGAGCTTTCCGATCCGCAGATGGTTGAGTCCGTTGCAGATCAAATCGTGGCAAACTCCACGTTCAAGAAGGCTTGCGACGAGCCCAGTAAGCCCGCTGATTCGCTGAAGTATGGTCAGAAAACCGTCGAGCGACTGTTCCAGCTCACTAGTTACGTTCGCTACATCGGTCTTGCTTTGATCGTGCTGTTGATCTTCATCGCCATGGTGTTCATCAACAACACTATTCGCCTCGCTATTTTGGCAAGGCGCAAGGAGATCGCCATCATGCGCTTGGTAGGTGCTTCGAATGGGTTCATTCGCGGGCCGTTCCTGATGGAAGGTGCCATGCATGCCATCATCGGTTCGCTCTTGGCTATCGGCAGCATCGAGCTTATACATAGGGTTGCATTGCCCAAGGTTCAGTCTGCGCTTACCTTCCTGCCCATGGATGTCGCTGGTCAGACTTACGTGCTCATTTACGTTGGTCTTCTTGTCGCAGGTCTGGTCATCGGCCTTATTGGTTCGGCGTTTGCAATGCGTCGCTACTTGAAGGTTTAGCATTGCTGGCTTATCCTGATGTCTATGGATTCGCAAGATAATAATACTAAGAGTCAATCTCGACTTGCAGCGCGCACGCGGAAAAAACGTGCGCGCAATTTACGTATGATCAGGTCATCCCTGGTCATACTTGCTATTTGCGGCGCTTTTCTGCTGGGCTTCTTCGTCCGTGGCAACTCCATGTGGTTGCAGTCGCTCGGGTTTCCTCAGTCTGTGACGGGTGTTGAAGACTCCAAAGCAGCGGCCTCTAAAAAGGACGTTTATAATGCGCTGTCTGCCAGAATGAGCGAAGTTGAAGAGGTCCTCAACGCCGATTCGATGGACTCATACGACCTTGATGCGGCTACGAACGAGGTCATGGCCTCGTTCTCGAAAGCCTCGGACGATCCCTACTTCCGCTACTTCGACCCCTCTCGCTACAGCCAGCTGTTGTCTGACGACGCCGAGGGGTATGCAGGTGTTGGCGTGATGTTCTCTGAATACAACGGCCAAGCATATGCAGTCGATGTGTTCGAAGGTTCTGCAGCGCAGCTTTCCGATGTTCGTGTGGGCGACTTCATTGTTGCCATCAATGGCGATCGTGCTCAGGCTTGGACCCGTGCCGAAGTTATCGCCGCACTCAACAATCTGGAAGGCCAGTCTGTCGCAATCACATGGCGTCGACCCGAGTCGCTTGAGTCGACAGGCGGGCAAGAGTTCACCACTGCGCTTCCGTGCGAGCCGTCTTCGTCGCGCAACATCACCACTTCCGTTAACGATGGCGTTGGCTATATCAACATCAAGCAGTTCACGCAGAATTCTTCCGAGCTTGTTCGCAAGGCAGTTGAAGAGCTTGAGGCTCAGGGCGTCGAGGCTTATGTCCTTGACTTGCGCGACAACCCGGGCGGCTATCTTAACCAAGCTGTCAGCATCGCCAGCTTATTCATCAACAGCGGTAACGTAGTGCAGATTCAAACCAAGAACGGCACAAGCGCAAAAGCTGTTTCGGGCACGAGCGCTGCCGTCAGGCCTTTGGTTGTGCTTGTCAACAAAAACACTGCAGCCAGTGCCGAGGTGCTCGCCGCCGCATTCAAGGAAACGCAGCGCGGCACTATCGTTGGTGAAGCCACGCTTGGAAAGGGCTCCGTCCAGGTTGTTCGCGAGTTGTCGTTCGGCGGCGCCATCCGCTATACGGCTGCTTATTACCTCACAGCCCAGGGCCGAAGCATTGATAAAACCGGCATCAACCCCGATATCACCGTTGTCAACGGAGATTCCGGTGACGCTCAGTACGATTACGCCATTGGCTATGCCAGCGGCCTTCTTTCGAATTAATGCCTATGCCTCGTAGAAGATCTCATACTCGTCGTATGCCCAAAGGCCATCCCCGAGGAACGCTTTCGGCTCGTCCCGGCGGTTATGGCTTTGTCGTCACTGCCGAAGGTGAGTATTTCATCCCTAAGTCGAAAATGCACGGCGCATTCGATGGCGACTTGGTCGATATCGCGCCGTTGCCCAATCAGGGAAAGTACCGCATGCCTCAGCATGAAACCGATGCGGGTTCTGAGGAACGTTCGAACAGGGGTGGACGCAAGTCAGGTTCGGGTTCGGGCAAGAAACCTTTTGCGCGTGTCGTCGCCGTTGTTCAGCGCGCGCATGACGTCATCGTCGGACGTTACGAGATCGCTGAACCGTTCGGTGTCGTTGTTCCTGAAGACCCGCGCATCAATTACGACATCTTCACTCAGATTAAGGATACGCCGGGCATTCCCGACGGTTCGATTGTCAGCGTCCGCATCACTTCTTTTCCCACAAGGAACAGCGCAGCGACGGGAATCGTCCAAGAGGTCTTGGGCGAAGCTGATGATGAGCGCATTCCGATCGACCTCATCGTCGGGCGTCATAAGTTCGAGACTTCGTTTTCGGAAGCTTCGCTCGAGCAGGCTCGCGATTCGAAACTTGACGTTGAAAGCGCGTTGAGCCAGGGATATCGCGACCTTCGCAAGCGCTTTATCTTCACCATCGATCCAGCCGATGCTCGCGACTTCGATGATGCGGTTTCACTCGAACCCGTTTCTAATCCACAAAGCGGTGCCGTTTGGCGTCTTGGTGTCCATATCGCCGATGTTGGGCATTATGTTCCATGGGGCTCTTCGATCGACCTCGATGCACGAAGGCGCGCAACCAGCGTGTATCTTGTCGACCGAGTGATTCCCATGCTTCCGGAAGAGCTTTCCTGCGATTTGTGCTCGCTTCGTCCTTTCGAAGCTCGCCGAACGATGACGGTTGACATGTATCTCGACGCCGACGGTAAGGTGCTTTCCTCGGATATCTACCCTGCGATCATCGAGTCGGCGGCGCGTCTTACCTACGACCAGGCTCAAGAGCTTCTTGAAAACAAGGACGGCGATGTTTCGACACCAGCTCTTTCCATCGCCGTGCCCGAAGTTCTCGCGCTTTCGGGTGACCTTGCCAAACGCATTTGCGGTCTTTCCTTCATCGCCAAGCAGCGCGCAGCCACCCGATGCGAGGTCGGTGGCATTGATTTCAAGACCGTGGAAGCTCGCGTTCGTCTTGATACGGAAGGGGCGCCGGTCGATGTCGATTTGCGCTGTAAGACCGATGCAACCGAGCTCATCGAAGAATCCATGATCCTTGCGAACGAGACGGTTGCGCGATTCCTTCGCGACAAGTCCTTCCCGTGCATTTATCGCGTTCACGAAGCTCCTTCGTACGACAGCCTTGAGGGATTGATCCCTGTGTTGGACGAGTACCCGTGGTTCAAGAAGATCGGAGCTCATTGGCTTTTGTCTGGTGATCCTCATGCTGTGGCTGCAGCGGTCTCGTTCTCGGAGGGTCGCCCCGAGGGCAAGCTGGTCAACATGATCGTTCTTCGCTCTATGATGCGCGCCGTCTACAAGCCCGAGTGCGAGCCCCATTACGGCCTTGCAAGCGAGGCATATTGCCATTTCACTAGTCCGATCAGGCGTTATCCCGACCTTGTCGTGCATCGGATGCTCAAAGCCGCGCTTGCAAAGCGCAGTGAGAAATTCGACCAGGAAGTGTCGAATCTTGCGTGGATCGCCGAGCATTCTTCGAAAATGGAGCGCGAAGCTGAGAAGGCATCGCAGGAATCGCAGATGGTCAAGATCGTTGAACTGATGGAGCAGCATGTCGGCGAAACGTTCTCGGCGATGGTGACGGGGGCCACTTCGTACGGCTTGTTCGTTCAGCTCGAGAATACCGCCGAGGGGATGATCCGCATCGAGGACTTGGGCCGTGAGTATTTCCTGTTCGATTCGCTTCGCCACCGTTTGATTGGCGCCGACTCCGGTCGAGAGTACCGCTTGGGGCAGCAGATGGCCGTCATGTTGGTGTCGGCCGATAGAAGGACGCGCCGTCTCGACTTCAAGCCCATTCGCAAAAACGGGAAGAAGCCGGTAACGCATTCGTGAAGCTTGGGTGCCCTCTGCGATCTCGCCTCCATGGCGCGTGCGCGTGGTATCATTCCACCCATGACTACTTTCATGGCACATTACATTTCACCCGCGGCGGCAGACGTACGCGGTTCGGGCTTCTTTGAATTCGAGAGCGACGCTCGTCTTAACTCGAAGGACAATCAGCATGATGCGCGCATGCGCATGCTTGAGCTGTACGGAAAAGATGCTGTTTCGTGGTCTATCGACAAGATCGAGAAGAAAAAAGCCTCGAACGCCGTCGTTGACGGGCAGCTTGAGCTTGACTTCAGGCCCGAAAAGCAGACTCGCAAGCGCAGGCACTCGAAGGGGTATTGGTAAGATGAAACGCGAACGAAAGCTTATCGCGAAGAATCGCCGCGCATTCCACGAGTATGAGATTCTCGAGCGCTTTGAGGCGGGCATCGAGCTGTCGGGAACCGAAGTCAGGTCCCTTCGCGAGAATAACTGCCAGCTTACCGACTGTTTCGTTTTGATTCGCGGTGGCGAGGCATGGCTGCATAATGTCCATATCGCGCCTTATCGTAACGGCAACATCGCTAACGTCGACCCTGACCGTAAGCGCAAGTTGCTCCTGCATAAGAAAGAGATCCGTCTTATCGAGCAGAAGGTTCGCGAGCGCGGTATGGCGGTTGTCCCGACGCAGATGTACTTCAAAGAGAACTCGCTTGTGAAGGTCGAGATCGCGGTCGCACGCGGTAAGAAGATCCATGACAAGCGCCAATCCATTGCCGAGCGCGATCAGCAGCGCGATATTCAGCGTGCGCTGAAAGAGCGCGTTCGCTAACAGGCCCTTTCGGAGGACGGACGTATGGCCGAGAACCACGATGACTTCGAGCTCATCGAGCTTGAGTACACCGAAGACGACATCGCCTACTATATTGAAGACGAAGAGGGCAATGAGCTTGGTTTTGCCATCGTCGACGAGAACGGCGAAGAGGTCGAGTATTACTACGATGGTGTAGAGGCCTCGCAGTATGAGTCTGCCGATTCCGCAGTCAACGAGCAAAGTGGCGATCCTGACGATGCTGAGTCAGAGCTCGTTGCGCAGGCTTCCTCTGCGCCAAAGCATCAAACGGCTCCCAAAGCCAAAGAGGTTAAGGAAGAGTCGCTTGCCTATTTGGCTGGAAACGCCGCCGGAAAAATGAAAGTCAAAGCCAAGACGGTTCCGGACAAGCTAGAGCAAAAAAAGAACGACGCGAAGAACTCTCACGCGAAGGAAGAACTTAAAGAAGCCGCCTCCGATTTGAATACGCTTTACCATGCGGGCAAGGAAGTGGGGGACGAGTTGAAGGCGGCATACGACGATATCGCTGAGGTTCTGGATTTCCTTCCTGGGAAGAAGTTCAAGAAATTCAAGCGCTAATCGCGGGGCTTGGTCTATATATGGAAGACGTTTATTTGTGGTCAAAGCTTTATCGTCTATGAAGTTACATCAATACATGTTGTTAGAAGTGCGTCGGATTCGGCGCACTTCTTTTTATGCGGTGAAAGATGAGGTTCTATTAATCAGTCGCGCGTAAGAAAGAGCCCCTGAGAAGTCTTTGCTGGAGGCTGATTCGGGGTGCGATGAACGGTTGTGGAGGGGAGATGTAGAAAGCGGCCTCTGAGATTCAAAGTTTCTTACTCGAGTAAACCCATTTACGCATACGTTTCATTGGGGAACGCGTTGGCTTTCAATCAAAAATCCAACAGTAGATAACAGAAAGGTAACGCCGTTACTTGATATTGGATTGTGCCGTGAGGGGCAAGTGGGAAACGGTAAAGTATGCCCTGCGAAAGGCACGGCCTGTCTAAAAAGAAGAACTCTGATGGCCTCAACATCAATATTCTTCGTCGTGCCTTTCGTTTAGTGAGGCTATCGTTTGGATTCAGGCGGGCGCCTAAGTCAAAGCGTGCGGGCCTTCGATCCAATGCGGCACACGCCTCTGATGCGCGGCTTCATGCTAAGGCACTGTCCCGAAAGGGGTCCCCGTGCGGCCCCAGCTTCCTCTTCTCGCGTTCGAGCGCTTCGTTCGCCGTCCGTCTCGCTGGCCCCTTGCCCCGGCCCCGCCCCGGCATCTCATGCGTCTCCGGCCTTTCCCTTCTCTCGGCATCGCCCGCGGGTCCCCGCCCGCCGCCCCATGCGCCCCGCCCGCCCGGTTGTGGAGTCCCTGTGGAGCGCGGCCCTGCCCTTGACCCGGGCGCGCGAGGGGGGTAAT
>CAKUNS010000011.1 GCA_934668515.1 uncultured Eggerthellaceae bacterium | reverse complement strand
CGCCTACGTCGTGGCAAGTCTTGCCGTGGCAGTCTCATTCGCGCTTGTGTTCGGCTTCGTGTTTACTTTGAAGATGAAGTCCGCAAACAAGTAACGCGGTTTTCGCCCCTGCAACGACGCATAGAAACCTGTTTCGACCGCAGCCGCACGGCCTCTCCGGCAAACCAACGATGAGAACGGCCCGACGCCTAAAGGCGTCGGGCCGTTCTCATCAGTATATATCACGAACAACTTGAAAAAGCCGCTTATATCAAAAGCTTATTGGCCCACATGTGATTCATCGGGCCACTCCCCCGCCCAAGATCGAGACCGTCGGAAAGCGCGCCGCTGATGTAGGTTTTCGCCTGGCGAATGGAGTCTTCCAGCGAAAGACCCGACGCCAAACCGCATGCGATAGCTGATGAGAGCGTGCAGCCTGTGCCGTGCGTGTTGCTTGTATCCACACGACTGGCACGAAACCACGTAACGCAACCCGAACCATCAACAAGCACGTCGTTAGCATCGTTCTTGCCATGTCCGCCCTTCACCAACACCGCGCGAGGGAAACGACCGTTGGCGAATCGAATCGCAGCCCCTTCACCTGGCTCGCAACCGCGAATGCCAACAAGAGCGAATGCAGCGCGCTCCTGGTCGGCTTCGGTGCGAATCGGAAAGCCACAAAGCACCTCTGCCTCGGGGATGTTAGGCGTAACGACATCGGCCAGAGGCATAAGCTCGGAAACCAACCTGGACAGCGCCGAATCGCTTGACAAGCTGGCGCCGCTCGTTGCGACCATCACCGGATCGACAACGATGTTGCGAGCTTGGTTGCGAACAAGCGAGTGCGCGATTGCCGATACGATGCCCGCATTCGATACCATGCCCACCTTGACCGCATCGGGGACGATGTCGTCGAATACGACGTCGATCTGCTGAGCCACGAACTCGGGCGATGCGTCGAACACCACGTAAACTCCTGTGGTGTTCTGGGCGGTAAGCGAAGTGATGGCCGTCTGACCGTACAGATGAAACGACTCAATGGTTTTCAAGTCGGCCTGAATGCCAGCGCCACCGCTGGAATCGGAACCCGCGATGCTCAAAACCGACTTCATCGCGCTACTCATGCTCATCCCCTTAACGCCTTATCGACGGCAACCTTCAGCTGGGCAGAAGCAGCGGCGATATCATCGGCGGCGAAGATACCGCTGACAACAGCGGCGCCGTCGAAACCCGTTCCCGCAAATTCGGCGACATTCGAAGCCTTCACCCCACCGATGATCACCACGGGGATGTCGATTGCCTTGCAAATATCGCGAAGCGTTTCCTTGCTGACGGCAACCGCATCGGTTTTGGTGGCGGTGGCGAACATGGCGCCCACACCGACATAATCAGCTCCATCGGCCTGAGCACGCATGGCCTGATCGACGGTTTGGACGGACACGCCGACGATGGCGTTTTCGCCAAGCATCGCACGAGCGCTGGCGCAAGCCATGTCCTCCTGTCCAACATGCACGCCATCGGCCCCCGACTCAATCGCCGCCTGAACATCGTCGTCGATCACGAACGGCACGCCTGCCGCACGGCAAAGCGGAAGAAGAGCGCGAGCCTGCTGCACAAGCTCAGTCATCGAAGCTTCCTTTTCGCGCAGCTGCACGAACGTGACGCCACCATCGAGAGCCTGTTGGACGCATTCCGCTAGCGTTCTGCCATTCAACCACGCATTGTCCGTGACGGCATATACGCGCATGGCATCCTTGATGGCCTCCTGGGTCCACATGCCGCGCAAAGGCACTTACATCACTTCCTGAACAAGGGCTCCGTCGGCAAGCGTCGCGGCATCCAAGTTGTACATCGCGTCCAAAAGGTACGTACGGAACGAGCCGTTGCCGTCCGCCTCGGTCATGCGCTCTGCGGCGATCTGGCCGCACAGACCCTCACCTGCGATAGCAGCGACGACGCCCTCGAGCATGTTCTCCTTGTTGGCAACGGAATATGCGCCGACCAAGCAGGAAAGCATGCAGCCCGCACCGGTGATCTTGCCCATGATGGCGTTGCCGTTGCGAATGGCGAAGGCACGCTCGTCGTCGGCAACGATGTCGATTGCGCCCGTGATGGCGATGATGGTTCCCGTCTTCTTGGCAAGCTCCTTGGCGAATGCAGCCGAAGCCGCAAGGTTCTCATCGGTAACCACATCGTCGGGGTTCACGTCAACACCTCGCGTGGTGGCCGAAGCGCCGGCGACAGCCTTGATCTCGGACATGTTGCCGCGAATAACCGCAACGTCCATGGTATCGAGGATCTCGGAAGCGGTGGCGGTGCGAAGAGCCGAAGCGCCGGCTCCAACGGGGTCGAGCACAATGGGATGGCCAAGCTCGCTTGCGCGCTTGCCAGCCGCGCGCATACCGGCGATGGTCTGCTTGTTGAGCGTTCCGATGTTCAGCACCAGGCCACCGCAAATGGTAGTAATGTCAACGACGTCTTCGGGCTCGTCGGACATGATGGGGCTGCCGCCGCACGCAAGAAGCGCGTTAGCACAGTCGTTCACCGTGACGTAGTTAGTTATGCAGTGCACCAAAGGAGTGCTGGTGCGGACGTTTTCCAATGCTGTGGCAAGCTCATTTGCGTTCATGAGTGAATTCTCTTTTCTCTATCGAAACGTAAGCGTGCGATATAACGCGCCTACTATGCGTTGATCTTGACTTCAAGCCCCTCAAGGGCGCGGTTCATCGTGCGCACGGCGCACATCTCGCCGCACATGGTGCACGTGCCTTCCTCGGCAGGCGGAGCGCTTTCGAAATACTCGCGCGGCTTCACCGGATCGATAGCAACGTCGAACATGGCCTCCCAATCCATTACACGACGGGCTTCAGCCATCTTGTTGTCGGCGTCACGAGCACCGGGGATGCCCTTTGCGATGTCGGCTGCATGAGCGGCGATACGCGATGCGACGACGCCTTCGCGGACGTCATCGGCGTCGGGAAGGCGAAGGTGCTCGGCAGGAGTCACATAGCACAGGAAGTCGGCGCCGCACGCTCCGGCGATTGCACCTCCGATTGCGCTGGTGATGTGATCGTAACCCGGAGCGATGTCGGTGACGAGCGGGCCCAGAACATAGAACGGCGCGTTATGGCACAGACGCTTCTCCATCTTGACGTTGGCAGCGATCTCGTCGAGTGCCATATGCCCAGGGCCTTCGATCATGACCTGAACGCCAGCGTCCCAGGCGCGCTTGGTAAGCTTGCCAAGCTCGATCAGCTCGGCAATCTGACCGGCGTCGCTTGCGTCCTCAAGGCAGCCGGGACGCATGGCGTCGCCGATGCTGATGGTGACATCGTACTCATGAAGAACTTCGAGAAGCTCGTCGTAGTGCTCGTAAAACGGATTCTCGTTGCCCGTCATTTCCATCCAAGCGAAGATGAGCGATCCACCGCGGCTCACGATATTCATGCGACGGCCGGATTCTTTGAACGATTCGATGGTTCGACGGTTCAGGCCGGCGTGAATGGTGACGAAGTCGACACCGTCCTCGCAATGCGCGCGCACGACGCGCATGAAGTCATCGACCGTGATGTCGGCGAGATCCTTTTCGAGGTAGCCGATGGCGTCATACATGGGAACAGTGCCGATCATGGCAGGAGATTTGTCGATCAGGCTTTTACGGAACGCATGCGTTTTGCCGCAGTTAGAGAGGTCCATGATGGCATGCGCGCCATAGCGGAGCGCAGTTTCGACCTTCTCCCACTCCATGGGGGCATCGGCGATGTCCCCGGAAACGCCCAAGTTGACGTTGATCTTCGTGCTCAGGCCTTCGCCTATGCCTTCAGGCGAAAGTGCGGTGTGATTGATGTTGGCCGGGATCGCGATGCGACCGGCGGCAACCCCTTCGCGAATGAATTCGGGGCTGCGGTGCTCCTTCTCGGCTACAACCCTCATTTGAGGCGTGATTTCGCCGCGACGCGCGGCATCGAGCTGCGTCATAGTGCTCCCTTCGTTGGCATTACCCATATCAGGTTCAAGGGTCGAGACGTCTCCGCGCCTCCTCTCAGCCTAGCGGGCGTAAACGCACTGGTTGCGCGTTTCCGTTTCAGGCTCCCCTGTATGTGAGGCAGATTATAGCGCCGCTATTCCGATACTGCTGCTGAATCGGCCAATGGATAGAAGACGTACAATGTCCCTTCAGCAACCGATACGGCGGCCTCTTGGCCGATAAGCTCATTCGACAAGCCTAGCGAAGTGCGATTGGTGAGATCGGCATCATCGAGCGGGTATTCCAAACCACGTTCGCTGACGCCATGGGAAACGTCGGTTGCGGAAAAAACGGAAACGGTTCCCGACTTGAAAGGCGGAAGATCGAAGGCATCGGGTCCCACCAAGACACGCAAAGCACAGTTCGTATCAATTGCGGTGATATCAAAGCCCTGCTCGGCATAGGAAGCAAACAGTTGAAGGTTGGCAAGCGTATGATCGAGCCTGCCGCCAAGAGCGCCGTATACGTGAATGTGCGAGTAACGGCGAGTGGAAACGCGCTCGAGGGCAAGCTCAAGATCGGATTGATCTTTATGCTGAGGATGCTTGGAGACGCGACGCGCCTTAGGGACGTAGCCAAGCGAATCGAAATCGCCGATGGCGAGATCGGGTTTCACGCCCAGTTTTTCGAGGTAAGCGAACCCGGCATCAACCGCCACGACGTAATCGAAGCCGCCGGTATCGTTCAACGCTTTGAAATGATCGGCATTGAAATCGCTAGCTGCAACAAGAGCGCAGGTAGTCATGTGAATTCCTCCCCGTTTGGCAAACGTCTGCTAGAATAGCATACTCGAGTGGGTCAGACGGCCGCGTATGCTTCGGCATGCGAGGAAAGTCCGGGCTCCAAAGGGCAAGATGCCAGCTAACGGCTGGGCGGGGTAACCCGACGGATAGTGCCACAGAAAAGGAAACTCCCCCGCTTTGCGGGAGAAAAGCTGAAAAGGTGCGGTAAGAGCGCACCAGCGCGTCGGCAACGGCGCGGCTTGGTAAACCCCATCTGGAGCAAACGCAAATAGGGATGCGATACGGCCGCCCTTCCGTGCATCCGGGTTGCGCGCTAGAGACGCACGGTGACGTGCGTTCGAGATAAATGGTCGTCCTAATGACAGAACCCGGCTTATCGACCCACTCGCCTTTCAAACGAAAAAGCCGCTCCATCGGAGCGGCTTTTCTCGTTCATGGAAGCTGATGCGACGATGTTATTCGGGATCGTCGAAATCGAAATCGTCGGCGACGTCGCCGAAGCCCGACAGGTCTTTGTCGCCCGAGAAGGCAACAGGGGCAGGCGCATCAGCGGCAGCGCCCATAAGGGGGACCTGATAGCCGGCAGCCGGGGGCAGCGGAGCAGCAGCGATCTGGCCGGTGTCCTCGGCGGAACGCGCATGCGAAGCCAAAGGCTGACTGTACGTTGCGTTTACCTGATCAAGCTTGCGCTGCGCATCGGCGATGAAGTCGGACAAAACACCGCGATATGCGTCGCAAACCTCGTCGCGATCATCCTCGAGGGCGTCGATGTCAAGCTGAACCTTCTCGCGCTCGGCCTCGGCCTTCCTGACGATGCGGTCGGCCTCGTCGTTAGCGTCCTTGATGATACGGTTTGCCTCGACCTTGGCGTTGGAAACGATATCGTCGGCAGAGCGCTGGGCAACGATGAGGGCAGCGGAGATGGCGGAAGAATCGGCAACCTTCTCGGCAAGCTGCTTCTTCAGGTCTTCGACCTGCTTCTGAAGCTCAACGACGTCGGAAGGGAGCTCCTCGACGTTGTCCCGATCGTCCTGGAACGTATCAACGGCATCGTCCAAAGCGATTGCCTTGGTGCGCTCTTCCTCGTCGAACGCGGCGGGGGCATCGAAGCCAGCCATGTTCATCTCGTCGAGTTGAGCCTGAAGATCGGCGATGGTCTGAGCCTTCTGGTCGATCTCGTCGTTCATGAAGCCGATCTCGTCGGCAACGCGCTCAAGGAAAACATCCACTTCGTCGACGTCGTAACCCTTACGATCGATGGAGAAGCTTTGCTCCTGGATGTCCTGTGCGGTAATGGCCATGTTCAAATCCTTCCGAATAGGCAACCCATAGGGGATTGCAGCCTAGAAAAGTCGAAGAATAAACGTTACTCCGAATTGTAATACAAGCAGTGCGATGATGGGCGTTACGTCCACCATACCTCCAATGGGGGGAATGAGTTTCTTGAACAGATCGAGATAGGGATCGCAAATCTTACCAAGCACGCGGTAGATGTCGGCAACGATGCCCGTGGGGTTCATGGGAATCCATGACATGAGCACGTATACGATGATGACCGTGCTGTAGGCACTCATCAGGGAATACAGAAGATATTTAAAGCTCATTGGCCGATTCCTTCTCGGTCGATCGCAGTCAAGCTGATGCTGCAGGTTTAGATGCTAGATGACGCCCTGGTTAATGAGGGCTTGTTTCTCGGCGTCGGAAAGGCCTGCACCGCACGTGATTGCGAAGACCTTTTCGCCCGGGCAGTCGACGGTTGCATCAAGCGCGCTTGCCACGCCGAACGAGAAGTCCAAGATGCGCTTGAACAAGTTGTCGGGAGTGTTGCGAAGCGAGATGACAACCGCGTCGCCTGACTTGAGCGACTTGGTGATGCGCTCGGCATCTTCGTATGCAACAGGCTTTAAAACCGAAATGCCGCGCGCTGAAGCAGGCTTTGCGGGAGACGAAGGCGCATACGAATCGCGCGATGCCGTGGAGGACTCGAAAGATGCATGAGCGCCAGCAGGTTTCTCGAAAGATGCGGATTCGTCGGTGGTGGGTGTGAACAGGGAGTTCAGACCCTCGGAACGGGTTGCTTCGCTTGCGCTGGCTGCCGCCATCTGGGCAACAGGCGTCTGCGGCGCAGGTTTGCGCTCGTCAACGACGGTACGGCCGCCAAACGTGGTGCGCGGTGCCAACGGATCACGATCGAGATTGCCAGACGTTGCCGTATGAGCCTTGACGTCATCGATGGTTACCAGGTTGCTATTACGATATGCCCCACGTGCGCTCGAGGTGGTTTTGAAAGAAGAGCGCTGAACCTTTTCACGAGGAGACTCGTAAGTGTGAGAAGCGCCATCATCGTAGTCGGGGCCGTATTCCGCGAACTCGTCGGCATACTCGTCGGCGTAATCGCCGTATTCGCCGAAATCGCCCTCGTCGGCGTACTCGTCGTCGTACACATCGTATTGGTCGTTGCTGCGATTGCCGCGCGACGAACGCTTGGGCGTTTCGTCATCCGCGAAACCGAGACGGGACTTCAAGTTCTCGAACATGCTGCCCCCTTCTCCGGAGAATCCGAATTTTGATGCCATGTGCATTACCGCCGTTCTAAACCGGGATCTAGGCAATGAAAGAGTCGCTGAAGATCGCGCGACCGATGCGAACAATGGTAGCGCCTGCAAAAACCGCCTCGCGCCAATCTTCGCTCATACCCATAGAAAGCTCATTGAAAAGGTCGGCGTCCCTTTGAGGCAAACTCGAACGCGATTTTTCGAAAAGCGCACGTAAACCCTCAAATGTTTCCTTGGCAACCGCCAGATCACCCTGCGGCGCCATGGTCATGAGACCGCGAACGCGGACATGCTCGAGCTGGGCGCAAGCGGCAAGCATCGACGGAACCTGGTCGGGCGAAAGACCGCTTTTCGACTCCTCGCCGGAAACGTTCACTTCGAGCAACACATCCTGTACGATACCGCGCTCGGCTGCCACCGTGTCGATCTTCTTCGCATGGGAAAGCTCGTAAAGCGAGTGGATGAGCGTGGCGCGACCGACGATGTCGTGGATGCGACGCGACTGGATATTGCCAATGAAGTGCCATTTCTCTGACGGATAGGCGTCATGCTTCTCCATCAGAAGGTCGGGGCGGTTCTCGCCGAAATCGTGCGCGCCGCCGGCAATGGCGTTTGCCACTTCCGAAACGCCAACCGTCTTCGACACGGCGACAAGGCGCACCTCTTTGGGATCCCTTCCCGCCTGACGGCAGACTTCTGCAAGTTCCGCAGCTACGCGCTCATAGCGCTCCTTGCTGGTTTCATTCGATTCAGAACCCATGATGATCACCCTTTCAAACGAATCGCAACGGCGCCGTGCCGGCCGCATGTGCCGTTTTCGGCGCGATACGAAAAGTACTCGTCGTGGTTGCATTTAGTGCAAATGCCGCAATCGCAGATACGCGCGGGATCGACGCCGATGGAAACCAAGTCGGCGATAACCGCTTGGCTGAGATCGACATGCCTGTCGTCGGGAACCACTACATCCCGAGCCTGCGGGAACGCCTCACGAAAACGGTCGGCAACATCGGCGCCGGTCTCGAAACACTCAACCTGGATATGGGGTCCGATGTAAACATTGCAGCCAGCCAACACATCTTGGAAAGACGCACTGGCGAAATCAGGATGTGCGATTTTAAGGGCCTCGTCGGAAAGGTCGGCTTCGATGAGGTTCGTTGCCGTCTTGGAAGCAACGCCGGCAACAGCACCGCGCCAACCTGCGTGGGCTATGGCGAAATTGCCGCTAGGGGACACGATGATCACCGGGGTGCAGTCTGCGAAATTCAAAAGCCCGGCAACGCCGACGCTGCGAATGACAAGGGCATCTGCGCCTTGAGCGGCAAGCTCGTTGGCGGTCTTAGCAGCCCCAACAGAGTCAATAAGCGACACGTCAACATCTTCGGTAGTCCACGTTTCGTTTTCCTGATCGTCCTGGGAGGCGTCTGCAGGCATGCAAGCACAACGGCAAACGGAAGCGCCGTCGATGGAAACAAGATCGGTTTTATGAACCTGATTCGGAACAACAAGGGGCGCATCGGGCGCACCAAGCGCCTCGAGCACGCGACGGCGGTTTTCAGATACGCATACAGGATCGTCGCCAACATGCGTCCCCAAATTCAAAGATGCATAAGGCTCAGGGGAAGCCCCTCCCCTTCGCCCCGAGAAGGCAACTCGAACGCCGCATGAATCGAACAGCGCGTCGTCGGTAAGCAAAGAAAGACGATGCGCGCCCATAAGGCGCGCATCGAGTGACGGTTTGGGCAAATACGAGGCGAGGCTCATATTATGCAAGCTCCTTTAACGTTGACGCTTAAGGAAGTCGGGGATGTAATCTTCGTCAGCGAAACGGTTCGTAGACTGAGAAGAAGTCATACGCGAGGCAGGGGCAGAAGCCACGGACTGGGGCTTGTATGCCGAAGCCGCGGAAGCAGCGGGCGTCGTGGACTCGAACAGATCGTTGCGCGAGAAGTCGAGACTTGACTGCTGCTTGTTGGGCTGGTTCTTGAAGCCGGTTGCGATGACGGTGATGCGCACCTGGTCGCCCATGGCCTCGTCGACGATCTGGCCGTAGATGATGTTGGCGCTTTCGTCTGCGCAGGCCTCGACGGTGCGAGCAGCGGCGTCAACCTCGGTAAGGGTGAGGTCGGGGCCGCCTGCGATAGAGAACAGAACGCGGGATGCGCCGGCAATGGAGGTCTCGAGCAGACCCGAGCTGGTTGCCTGCTGGGCTGCATCAAGAGCGCGGTTCTCGCCGGAAGCGATGCCGATGCCCATCATAGCGGTACCAGCATCCTTCATGACCGTGCGGATGTCTGCAAAGTCAAGATTGATGAGGCCCGGGATGGTAATGAGGTCGGTAACGCCCTGGATGCCCTGACGAAGGGTGTCGTCAGCGATGCGGAACGCATCGAGCATGGACGTTTTCTTGTCGACGACCTCGAGAAGACGGTCGTTCGGGATGACGATGAGCGTGTCAACGTTCTGAGAAAGAAGGTCGACGCCCTGCTCGGCCTGGTTGCGGCGAGTGCGACCCTCGAACGAGAAAGGCTTCGTGACGATACCGACGGTCAGTGCGCCGATTTCCTGACGAGCGATCTCAGCAACGATGGGCGCCGCGCCCGTGCCCGTGCCGCCGCCTTCACCGGCGGTGACGAAGACCATGTCGGCCTCGGCCAAAGCCTCGCGGATCTCGTCGCGTGACTCTTCGGCTGCCTGCGCGCCCACTTCAGGGTTGGCGCCAGCGCCGAGGCCACGGGTAAGATCCTCGCCGATATGAATGGTCTTGTCCGCATCGGACATAAGAAGCGCTTGACGATCGGTGTTGACGGCGATGAACTCGACGCCCTTCACACCAGCCTCGACCATGCGGTTAACGGCATTCGTACCGCCACCGCCGACGCCGACGACCTTGATAACCGCCAAATGCTCGGAGCCCAAATTGTTTGGCATTGTTTCCTCCACACCTGGGTTTTACTGTTCAGCTGCGTTTGCTGTGGACACTGCGCCTGATAAGGCACTGTATCATTCCTGATTTTACACAAAGCGAAGTCAAATGCAATGCGAGCAGCCAATACTCTGCCGACGGTTCACATTATGAAAATGCACATTAAAGCAACCCATTCATGCAGCCAAAATAAAAGCCGGCAGCGCTTAAGGCGATGCCGGCAGTACGAGTTAGATAGTGCGCCACGTGGGACTTGCTACAGTACGAACGTTTATGTAAGAGACGTTCCCCTCGTTCTCCTTCAGGATTTGAAGCACGACGCGCTCTTTATCTCGGATATTCTCGGCCTTGCCAAAAGCGATCTCAACGCCGTTGTCAAGCATGAGCGTGGTCTCGTCAGCGCCAGAGGCGGATACCTCGACCACCTTTCCGGCAAGCTCGGTGGTCATACCCGAAACGATGTCCAGCGCGTTCAAAACGTTGCTGTCGGTGCAGTACGTGCCAATGGAAGCCTGGGTTCCGTAAGGGACGTTCGTGATCTTCAGTGCCGCATCGGCGTCTTCGAAGATCTTCTCGCTGGTGTTCTTGCCCGATTCGGAATTCCTGTCGGGAATGGGCATCAGCCACATATGGTCCGAAGAAATGGCCCATCGTTTCGTGCTTTTCCCGCCGGATTGAGGCACGGCGACCACCGCCGCAACCGTCCTTTCCTTCACTTTGATAACCAGGGTGTCGGGAAAGCGTTTGGACACTTGGACATCGGAAACCCAAGCGTTTTGAAGAAGACGCTTCTTGATGGTGTCGGTGTCGACGCGCAAAAGCGTGGTGTTGTCGGGAACCGCCGCAAGCTGGGCCATCTCGGATTCTGTGAGATGGTCAACACCTTCGACCTTGATATTCGAGACGGTGAACAGGCTTGAGTTGTATGCCACACCGCCCGCGATAACCAAAACGATGGCAAGCACGAGCACGGCGATGACGCGCATGGCATAGCTACGAGCACGGGCCTGAGCGCGTTCATTGCGCTCAGAGCGGCGAAGCTCGCCCACGCTCACCGAACTCATACGATACCCCGAATCGCCTACGGAACGAGAATCCCTGCGGGAACGCGAAGACGGCGCTCCTTGGTAAGGCGCGCTTGGCGTCTGTCGGCTTCGGCGAGTATTGGCAGCACCCCGGGAACGGCCGGAAGCGGATTGCGAACGATACGGACGCTGTGCCCTTGGATCGCGGCGGGTCATTCGCCTTCGACCTTTCCGGCAGCAGACGCAGCGTTGGCGCACGCCACGATCTCTTCAGGATCGATGCGGAACGACGCGCACGTGAACGACGGGCGCACGGTGTTCAGCTGAACCATGGCGGCCGAAGGAGACCCAGCCGCGCACATATCGCTGCTAAGGTAACGAACCTCGGGAACAAGGCTCATGCCCGTTTCGTCGCGAACAACCGCACGAACGAGGTCGACAAGGCTGAGCACATCACGAGCAGTAGCGTTGCCTGCGTTCACGATGAAGTTCGCGTGCTTTTCGGAAACCTGGGCGCCACCCACCTTGCGGCCCTTAAGACCGGCATCCTCAATGAGTTTGGCGGCAAGAGCGCCTTCGGGGTTGCGGAACACGCTTCCGCACGAAGGGAAGTTAAGCGGTTGGCGATCTTTGCGACGACGATGCAAAGCCTCCATCCTCCCCCGAATGAAGAAGGGGTCGGACGGTTTGCCCGAGAGCTCCGCCTCGACGATGACGTCGTCGGGAGCGAAAGCGCTGCACCTATAGTCCCACGTCAAGTCCTCGGCGCGAAGCTTTTGCAACTGACCGTCGGGATGGATTACGGTGACCGAGACGACGCGCTCGCCGATCCACTCGTCGCGAAGGCCGGCGTTCATGCGCAAGGCGCCACCCACGGTTCCGGGAACATCGACCGCGAATTCGAAGCCGCCCAAAGAGCGGTGGAACGCCTCGCGAACGACGGTGGCAAGCGTAACTCCCGCACCAGCCACAATGGTGTTGGTGTCCTCGTTGAAGCGAAGGGAGCGGAAGTCGCGTCCCAACGTCAAAACAATACCAGGAAAACCTTCATCAGCCACAAGAAGATTCGATCCGCGGCCGACAACCACCCATGACACATCGTAGCGATTGCATGCGCGCAAAACGCTAGCAAGAGCGCTGATGGAATTGGCCTGCACGTAATAACGAGCAGGCCCACCTATGCGATATGTGGTATGACGCGACATGGGCTCGTCGGGCAGAACCTCGCCGTCAAAGTCGGAGCCGGCAAGAAGAGCCTCGATCCCCACAGCGTGAAGAGCAGACACGAAAGCCCCCTGTCGTTACTCGGCGGCAGGAGCATCGCCCGAAGAACGACGACGCAGGGCATCGATGATCTGAGGACCCATGGCGGTGACGTCACCGGCACCCATGGTGATGACCAGATCCCCAGGCTTCGCCTTTGCCGCCATGACTTCGGGCACGTCGACGCGACGGGCAATGTATTCCGCAGTGGGATGGCCCGAATGATCAAGCACGACGTTCAAGAACGTCTTGCCGGAAACGCCAGGCACCGGCGCCTCGCCTGCAGGATACACGTCCATGAACGTGACGGTGTCGGCCTTGTCGAAAGCCGACCCGAACTCGTCATGAAGAACCTCGGTGAACAGCCCCACACGCGAATAACGGTGCGGCTGGAAAAGGACATGAACGTTGTTATAGCCAAGATCTGCAGCAGCGGAGATGGTTGCCGCGATCTCCGTGGGGTGATGAGCGTAGTCGTCAACCACGGTGACCCCGTCGGCTTTGCCGACCAAATCGAAACGACGGCGAACGCCCTTGAAATCGGAGACGGCACGAGCAGCATCAGCTGCAGGAACGCCAAGCTCGGCCAAAAGGCCGATAACGCCCGCGGCGTTAAGCACGTTATGCTTACCCGGATTCTGAGGAATGGACGACTCGACGATCTGGCCGTCGGGCATGCGCAGCGAGAAAGCGCTGCCGATGCCGTGAGGCTGATACGAAACGATCTGCACGTCAACCCCATCGGCAAAGCCGTACGTTTTCACGTTGCGACCCGTGGAGCGAGCGAGCTCAACCACCGATGGGTCCTCAGCGCAAACCATGGCGATGCCCTGGGCTTCGGGAATAAGCTCGATGAACGCCTTGAACTTCTCGCGGATCTCGGCGAGGTCTTTGTAGTGATCGAGATGATCGGCCTCGATGTTGGTGATAAGCACCGCATACGGGGACAGGTAGCTGAACGACTTGTCGGATTCATCGGCTTCGACCACGTAATAGTCGCCCGTACCGGAATGCGCGTTCGTGCCATAAGCGCGAACGATGCCGCCGATCAGGAACGTGGGATCGAAGCCAAGATCGTCGAGGACGGTGGCCATCATGGAAGACGTGGTGGTTTTGCCATGCGTTCCCGCAACGGCAAGCGTCTTCAGACCGGTTCCCAGATACGCGAGCATCTGAGCGCGATGCCAAATGGTCAGGCCGCGTTCCTTCGCGGCGCGAAGCTCGACGTTGTTCTCGAGAACAGCGGTGGAAATAACGACGACATCGGGGCCGTCTTCCTTACCGACGCCTGCGATATTGGCTGCGTCGTGGCCGATGTAAATGGCCACACCCGCCTCGCGAAGCTGCTGCGTATAACGGCTGTCGCGGATGTCGGAACCCGTGACGATAAGACCCTGATCGTGGGCGACCTTGGCGATACCGCTCATGCCAACACCACCAACGCCGATGAAATGAACCGACGTGATTTTATCCATGTTCATGCACAATCCCTGTCGAATGCTGCATTTATGCTGATGAAAAGCCAGACATGCGCCCAATCCGCAAACGCCCGGCGAAGTTAGTTCTGTAACGAAACATGGTAACGCCAAACGAAGCGCCCAGACAACAACGAGGGCAAGTACTTATATAATCAAGACAAGTCAGAGAGGGCTTATCATCGCTCTGCGCAATCAAGCGCAAACGAAACTAGGGGGATCGAATGAGGCTTGAGCAGCTTGAATACTTGGTCGTCATATCAAAATGCAAGTCACTCAGCGAAGCAAGCAAACGCCTGTTCATCACGCAGCAATCGCTAGGAAAATCGATCACGAACCTCGAGAAGGAGCTTGGCGTGACCCTTCTCACGCGTGCAAGCAGAGGATGCTACCTTACCAAAGAAGGGCTTGAGGTGCTCGACGCTGCAAAAGGCATCTTGCAGCAAATAGACGAACTGAAAAGTCGCTACATCACCTGCAACAGCGTAGCAGGTGATCTCATCGTGCTTTGCTGCCCAGCCGTTCATGAGACGGTACTCCCCGCAACAATAGAAGCGCTTTCCCGTAAGATGCCTCAGATGAAAGTCACGGCGTTAGCAAAAGACAGCTTCCTCATTCCTGATCTTCATCGCCGCCTTTCGAATTGCGGCGATGAGACGGTGATGAGCGTCCTTAACATCCCCGACTGCAACACGGAGTTGAAAAGCAAGATAGATGCCAACCAGGAATTCCAACCTCTCGCAGACGATTACTGGGTTGCGTGTATGAACAAATCGCACCCTTTGGCCACGAAAACGAACATCACCCTGAAAGAGCTGTTCAAAGAACCACTGGTTATCGAATACCCCGATTACCCCGAAATCGGCATCGACCGCGTGACTTTGAGCCATTTTGAAAAATTCGGCAAGCCCAACATCAAGAAGATCGTCGACAGCGAGAGTCTGTGCTATTCGGCAATCGAAAACAACAATTACATCGGATTCGCCAGCAATTTCTTTGCGAGAAACGGCAAGAACCCCTACTCGAATGTCGCCTTCAAGGAATTCACCCCCACTATCTACTCGCAAATCGGATGCCTTTATAACAAATCCGATACCAACGACGAGAAGGTGCAGCTCTTTCTTAGATGCCTCAAAGAGCAAATGATCTTGAGGAAATAAAAAACGCGCTCCTACGATTCGTGTTTCAGAATCGCAGGAGCGCAAAATACAGCAAGCCGGCTAAACGGACTTAGGAATTTGCGGCATCGACCTTCGAATGGCCGCCACCGCAAAGCTCCTTGATATCGGTTGCAGTGACGATAGAGCCAACGATGATGAGCACAGTGCAAACGATGCCCAAAGGAGTCGGCGTCGTTTCCAGAAGAAGCATGGAAATAGGAACAGCCCAGCCCGAATACGACACGTTCAGGCCCATTGATTTCGGGGCCCCGATCTTACGGATCGAGGTGTAGTAGCTCAGGTGAGACGCGGTGCCGGCAAGTGACGCCAAAGCGATGATCGGCAATGCGCTTGAATGCAGGACCTCGATCGAGCACGGCCATGCGCCCAATACAGGCAGAATGACGATCATGAACGCAAGAGACGAGGTTGTTTCTCGAATTTGCAGGCAGCACTCCTCATCCGCCTGACCGAAACGCATCGCATAAGACACGATGTTCGCCTCAACACCCCAGCCAACTACGGTGAACAGCGCTCCAACAACGCCAAGGACCCAATTGCCAGGAACAGCTTCGTCGGGATTGAACCCGATCAAGGCAACACCGATAAGACAAACGGCCAAACCGCCCCACTGATAGGGCTTCAGGCGGTCTTTAAGGAAGAAGTGCGCGATGAAGGCGCCGAATGCGGGATAGAAAGCGGAAATGGCGCTGGTATAGGCGGCTCCGATCTGGTTAACCGCAAACACATAACCCGACATTCCAATCGGGCCGCCGATCAATGCGGCAAGAACAATCAGGGCACCGGTTTTGGTGCGCAGCAGCTTCCAGGTCTTGCCGAGTTTCCCCCTGGCCCCGTTAAAGGCGAACATGTAAATCGCGTCGCCCGTATCATGAATGAACGTGCTGGTGAACGACGCAACCGCGATCGCTTGCGGCGTGGTGAAAAATACCGTCTGGCTTAAGGCGATGCTGAGGATCACCGTGTCGAGTGCCCACAAGACAGCACTTGCCAAACCCCAAGTCATATGGCGCATGGGAGAAACCTTTCGAATTAAATTGTCACGTGATATTCGTTGCGCGCCCGCCGCCTTGCCTCGGCGGAGAACGCGCAACTTAGTAGGAGGGAGAAATAATCTTAATAACGGAGTCCGCAAAGAAGGCTACTTGCCTTCGACCTCGACCCGAGCAACCTGCTGCTGCAGGGACTCAAGCTTGGCTTCGGCTTCTTCGACCTCGGCCACCTTGTCGACGCAACCCAGATCAGCCTCGCCATAAGGGGTCTGAACCTTCTCTGCGCACTCTTCAGCCTTCTCTTGCTTGATAGAAACGACTTCAGCCTGAGCGGTCTCTGCGGCCTTCAATTCATCGATGCACCCAAGATCAGCTTCGCCGTAAGGGGTCTGCACCTTTCCATCCAAGCACTCCTGAGCCTCCTCGACCTTCACCTCGGCGCTTGCCTCGGCGGCAAGCTCTTCGATCTTGTCGGACGCCAGGTAGTTCTTACGGTTGATGAGGTAGAACACAACACCAAGAGCAGCCCAGATGCCTAGGGCGATAAGGGCCTCAACGGAAAGGAAGCCAGGAGAGCCGGGAATGATCTCGAGCAGCACGCAGATCACAGCAACAACCGCGCTGAAACTACCGAAGAAGAAAGCCAGCTTGTCATTGTTGCGCTTAGCGACGATGGCAGCAGAGATGCAGGCGTAGGTATAACAAACAGCCATTCCAAGCGAAAGCATGTCAACGATCCACGAGATAAGCTGACGACCTGCGAACGGAGCAATGCATGCAGTTGCCATCATGAAGATGATAGCGGTGGAAGGAACGCCGTTCTTGTTAAGCTTGCCAAACGCCTCAGGCAGGGCATCAACACGGCCCATAGAGTACAAAACGCGGCTAGACGTGGTGAAGAAGGCATTGATTCCCGAGAAGATACCCAAGATCATGGCCAAGCCCATCACCAGCAGTCCGGGACGGCCAAGATAGTTCTCGACAGCCCAGCCAAGATTCCAGAAGTTGCCCATTGCGAGCATGTCTTCCCAAGGAACGTAAGAGCAAGCGATAACCATCATCAGGTTATAGACGACAAACACGACGGCCATAGCCACGATCATGAGAACCAGGGCTTTTCGGGGAGTGAAGTTGTACTCCTCAGCCGACTGCGGAATAACATCAAAACCCATATAGAGCCACGGGGTCATGGCAACCATGGCGATAATCGCCTGGAACGGGGTCTTGCTGGATGGGAACGCCGGCTCAAGGTTACTCCAATCGGGGCTTTGGGTAAGCACGGCAACAACCAGGTAGATGATGGCACCCAGCAAGACAATGACGACGCCGTTTTGAATCCAGGAAGCGGTCTTCATGCCCTTGAGGTTGATCAAACCGAAAAGAATGATGAAACCAAGAGCGATGAGGATCTCGCCCAGATAGACGTCCCAGCCGAAAACGTTGTACAGAAGCGGGCCCGAGAACACACCTGGGAAAATGTAGCGAAGAACCAGTCCGGCGCCCGTGGCGTTCAAGCAAAGCAGCGCCCAATACGCAAGCGCCAGGAACCACGCCGAAACGAATGCATGCTGCTTACGATGCTTATTCCCACGAAAAGCGATAAGCGTGAAGGTGAAGCTGCCTCCGCAAAGCGGGTACTTGCGAAGCAGATATCCATACGAGTAAGCAATCGGCACAACCAGCACGAACGAGATCGCCAGGCCGATGAAGGTGCCAGCAGGGCCGCCCTTTGAAGGGAACAGCTCGCCAGGCATCATGAATACCGCGAAGCCGATCAAGGCACCGACCGCCATAAGAAGCACGTCGAGCGGTTTCGATGTCTTTTGTAATTTGTTTTGTTCAGCCATGATGTTTCCCATCTTATCAACACGGGCGCACCAAGCGTTTCCCCACTCGGAATACAGCAAACACATGGTGCGCCCGTCGGAGCGTTTACTACCGAAACGCTCCGAGAAAAAGACATGTAAAGGAATCAGCGATTCGAAAACGAAGCCATGCGAGCGTCAAGCGGACGGACCGAGCACGAAACGAAGACACTTGACGCATGTACGTTGAGTTCTACGCATTTCGATGGTCTGCGTGAATTGCCAAACGTCAACTTCTCGGACGGTTCAACAAACACTTACGCTCGCACGGCCTATGGGCTTTAAGACTCAACCGCGATGGTTTGCTTACCTTCGAAAATTTGATAAGCAGGAGCGCCTTCACAGTTCTTCGTCACGCGAACGCCGGTAAGAGCAGCAACAGTCGGCGCAACATCGACCTCACGGATATGGCGGTCGGTCTTGAAGCCGCGCTTGATTCCATCGCCCGCCGCAACGAAGATCGGGGACACCGATGTATCGTCTTCGCCAAGCGTGGTGGACAGGCAGTCATCATGGTCGGCGTTATAACCTTCAGCCATCCAGTAGCAAATGTCGCCGCACTCGGGACCACCATAGCCAAGGAGTAAGGCATCACGGTTGCGCAGCGCAACGGAAACCACGCGATGACCGGTCTTCTTGTCGCGATAGCCATACAAATCGGTCATGATCTGCTCTTCAAGCTCGTACTTGTCGGCAGGATCGACAATGCCGGTTTCCTCGCGACCCTTGAGGTTGATGTAGATGTTGCACTCGCGAACGGCAACCGCGCGCGTCTTCTCCCAATCGATCTCGCCGATCTCCTCGCCGTTCTCGTCCTTCTTCAGGACGGTGTAACCGAGCTCCTTCATAACGCCGGCGGTAAGGCCGCTGTTCTCGGAGAGCATCGGGACGTCGTTCTTAGGCGAGATAAGGGCATGGTCGGAAACCAAGAGGATAGTCCAACCCTCGTCAAGAAGGTGCAGGAAGCGGCCAATGTAGCCATCGGTCTGTTTGTAGACATCCTCGGCGAACTTGTCGTACTGCTCCTGAGGAAGGCGGTTGAATTCTTTACCATTTGCCATGTGCTTCACGAACTTGTGGAACTGCATATCGACGTTGTGGAAGTGGCTGAAAACGACATCGAGGTCATACTTCTTGATAAGGTAATTGATGCAGTCAGCCTGCCAATCGCGGGCGACGGTCCAGTTATCAAGCATGCAGTCAGTGATCAACATGGGGTCCTGGCAGCCAATGTACGAGTTCGGCTTCATCGGACCAAAATTCTCGCGAATCTCAGAGTAAAGGCTCTTCGGGCTCCACACGGTGTCGTCAAACGTGTTCATAGCCGCTGCAACGTAAATCGTGATCTCAGAACCGTCTTCTGCAATCTTGAGCAGCTTCATGTTACGGTTGCACGGAAGCTTCTTTTCGTCTTTGAAGGAGTCCATCATGACGTCCTTCACCATGACGCCTTCTTCCAAAACGACGAACGGCTCCGCATCCTTCTTGCTCTTGTAGAAAGCAACCTTGTCGTACTTTCCTTCGGCGTTCTTAAGAATAAGACCGGGCCAGCGCAGAAGGCCGTTTGCCGTGAGCAGGATGACTTCCTTGGCGCCTTCAGGAGCGGAAGCCCAACCCTTGGGTTCCTTGATCGGAGAAACCTGCAGATCCATGCCGATCTCGGTGCCCTCACCCTCCATCTGGGACGGCTTGTAAACAATTCGGGTGATGTACTTAGCTGCCCAATCCTCGATTCCAAGGGCGCCGTCGGCATTCTCGGAAACTTCCATGTTCTCGACAACGCAAGGAGCGTGAGCTTCAGTTGCAGCTGCGGGGATAACCGTGACTTCCTTGTAGGTGTCCTTAGCGCCCATGAGGAACTCGACCTCAAGGGTGCTCGTCGCCATGCCGACGCATCCCGGAGAGCTGCCATCGACGACCATCAGATTCGGGCTATCGCTGGTCGGAGGCCAGCTGGAACCAGGCCAGTGCCACACGAGCGTTTTCTTCCCTGCTTCGGCGGTTGCGTTCCACATGGGTTCTGCCTGGCAGTTCGTCGAATCCATGTTGTACTCGATGGTATCAAGCGGATGATCGTGAGACTGACGGTAGAAAGCAGTAATGCCATGCACATTGGCGTAGCAGCCGCAAGCAAGCGTCGTCCACATCGGCGGGGTAACCGTCGGGTGACCACCAAGAAGAACAAGGTCGTCACGGCAGGAACCACGATCGATCAGCTTCTGCAGGTTGGGCATAATGCCCTTTGCCAAGAACTTCCTCGACAGTCGGGGGTCCATGCCGTCGACGCCCAGAACCAAAACTTTACGGTCTTCGGCTTTCGTCATCTCGAACCACTCCTTCATTATTTGAAAACTCGTCTTTTCTATGGGAGATGTCTGCAGACTCGATCTCTCGTTGATATCAGAGTAAGTCGGAGGCAATGAGTTGAGAATCAACCAAAAGACTGAAAGAAAAAGCCCTACTTGAAGTTTGAAACTTCAAGTAGGGTTGATCTGAAACTTCAGGCTTTACAAAAAAGAAACGCGCAAGGCAACCTACATTGAATTACTTCCTGGCAGCAGCCATGACCTCGTCGGCAAGAAGACGCGCAGCGTCAGCGGTCTTCTGTTGCTTGGCGGCTGCGGTCATGTTTGCGCGCAACTCGGCGTTCTCGATGAGCTCGCATACATCGCGGGCAAACGCCGGCGTTTCAACGTCGGCATCGGGAATCATCAGCGCGCATCCCGCCTCGACGTACGAACGCGCGTTCATGGTTTGATGATCTTCGGTGGCATACGGGAACGGAACAAGAAGGGCCGGAATCGCTCGCGCGGAGATCTCGGCAAGGGACGTAGCGCCCGCACGCGACACGATAGCGTCGGTTGCGGCCATGCACTTCCCCATCTGATCCTGATAGCCGAAAAGCTTCCAGCGCTTCGCCTCGTCCTCGGTAAGGGAAAGCGCCTGGGTAACGCTGCCGAGTTCCTTCGGGCCCGTGACATGAACCACGTACAAGTCGGGATAAGAGAGCAGCTTGTCCTTCATGCCAACCAACGCCTGATTGATATGGCGCGCGCCTAAGCTGCCGCCGAACACCAACAGCATGCGCGCATCGTCGGGAATGCCCAGCATCTCACGACCCTCGGCACGAGTGGACTCGAAGATGCTCGCGCGAACCGGGTTACCGGTGACAACCACGTTCTTGGTGCTGGGGAGATCCTTCGCCGCGTTGTCGTAGGTCAGGCAAACGCGTGCAGCCTTCTTGCCAAGGTACTTGTTGGCCATTCCCATAACGGAATTCTGCTCATGGATGACAACGGGAATGCCCATCTTCTCGGCAGCTCTGCCAACGGGGATGGAGACATAACCACCGAATCCAACAACGACATCGGGCTTGATCTCAGCGAACCACTTCTTAGCTGCAAAGGTACTCTTCTCGATAAGAGCAACGCCCTTGAAAAGGCTCAGCGGATGGTTGCGATTAAAGCCGGCAGCCTCGAAACCCTTGAACGGAATGCCCGCTTCGGAAACAAGGCGCGACTCGACACCCTGCGGCGTGCCCGCGAAGCGAACCTCGCAGCCGCGCTCGGCCAGAACGCCTGCCAATGCCAATGCCGGGTTTATGTGACCTGCAGTGCCACCACCGGAAAGAACTACGAGCATATCTATCTCCTTGCGTTCCTTGTACGACGCGATAAGCGCGACGAACTGCTTGTGTTTCCGAAGCTGCCCGACATCGAGGACTCATCCAAGAAGCTGGTACGACGAGAGGATCCACTGGCTCTATGGCCGCTGTCAGCTGCTCCGTCAACGTGAATGACGCGCAAGTTGTCGCGGCGCTGTTCATAGACATCGCCCTTCTTGCCCCCGCCAAACGGCAGCGAGAACGACGCTGAGCCTTGACTGACCGATAGCACCAAACCCACCATGATGAACGTCGCGATCAGCGACGAACCTCCCGACGAAATGAAGGGCAGCGGTTTGCCCGTGGTGGGAAGCAGGCCTGCGGCGGAACCCATGTTCAAGAAAGCCTGAACGACGAGCATGACGGTAAGCGAACCCGCAAGCATGCAACCGAAATCATCTTCAGCCGCATAGGCAATACGCAAGCCCGCGTAGCCCAAAACAATGAATGCGACAAGAACGGCAAGGGCGCCGAACATGCCAAGCTCCTCGCCGATGACGGAATAGATGAAGTCGGTCTCGGACTCGGGGAGGTACAGGTACTTCTCGGTTGAGTTGCCGATGCCCACGCCGAAAAGGCCGCCTTGCGAGAAGGCGTAATACGAATGAATGATCTGATACCCTGCGCCATATCCACCTTTGCCGTCGTTCCAAGGATCCAGGTAAAGAAATCGCGACGAACGATAGGACGAGAAGACGGTAGCAAGAACGGCAAGACCCGCAGCAGCCACAATGAGCCCGACAACGATTGGGATGGGCACCTCACCAAGCCACATGACGACAATCACAGCCGCAAAGATGATCATGGTCGTGCCAAGGTCGGACTGAGTCTTAAGAATCAGCAACATGGGAACACCCACGAGAGCGAATGCTTTGCAAATCGCCTCCTTGAATTCAAGAATGCCACTGTGGTATTCGCTCATGATCTTCGCGGCGACAATGGCAATGGCGATCTTCATGAACTCAGACGACTGCAACGAAATCGGGCCCAAAACCAGCCATCGCTGAGCACCCCAGGTATCGCCACCTGCTCCCGAGAACATCGTCAAGACGACAAGCGCCATACCTAGGAACCAAACGACATTAGCCGCTCTGCCAAGCCACACGCGATACGGGATGCACCACGCACCAACAGCGGCGACAATGCCGATGAGCGCGAATTTCAACTGGTCAAGAAGGTAGACGGCGGGGTGCGATCCCTCGGCAACGGCCGAAGGGGCACTTGCTGAGTAGATCATGACGCAACCGAACAGCAGCATGCCCACGACCAGCAAGATGAAGAGCGTGCGCATGAAGCCGATATCGGAGCCTTGCTCCTCGAACACATTGAATGCCATGCCTCACGCTACCTAACGTCGGAAGCCGCAGAAGCGACGCCCGAACGCTCGGAAACAAGGTGCTTGAAAACAATGCCGCGCTCTTCGAACGAATGGAACTCATCGAACGAGGCGCATGCAGGTGAAAGAAGAACGACGTCGCCGGAATGAGCGACATCGAGTGCGGCATCGAGTGCGCCTTCCATGTTCGAAGCGGAAAGCAAGAGGAAGCCCTCAGGTTGATCAGCCCCATTATCAGAGAACGCCTGCAGAAAACGATCGGCCGCAGCGCCAAAGCACACTGCCGCACGCGCGTTCCTATGAACCTCACGCACCAAATCGGAAAGATCGGTTCCCTTGTCGTCGCCACCAAGCAAAACGATCGGACGAGCGTTCGGAAACGCCGTGAGCGCTTTCAGCGTGGCATCGACGTTAGTGGCCTTCGAATCGTTGAAGCAAGCCACGCCATTGATGCTGCCGCAGGGTTCAATGCGATGCTCAAGCGGGGCGAACGAACGCAGCGCCGAAGCAACGATGTCATCCGAAACACCCAAGGCAATAGCCACGACCGAAGCCGCAAGCGCATTGGATGCGTTATGAAGACCGTGGATCTTAAGCTCGTCAGCACGGCAAAGCTGATGCTCCTTGCCGTCGAATGCAACGACAAGCATGCCTTCGTCAGTGATGAATGCGGCGTTGTCGGAACCGCATGCCGCGCGCATGTCACCCGACATACCCGCGGACGTCCCCATAGGAACGTACTGATAGCCGCGCTCGGGCGTCGTCATGGCCTTGATCTGGCGCACCTTAGCGCGAACAACGTCGTTCGATGCATCAAGCACGGCAACGCTTCCAGGGACCTTGCCCAAGTTCTCAAGAACCTTGAACTTGGCATCGCGGTACGCTTCAAAGGTCTTATGCCAATGAACGTGATCGGGGGTGATGTTCAGGCAAACGGCAACGTTCGGCGCGAAATCGCATGTGGAAGCCAACTGGTACGAAGACACTTCGGCAACGTACACGTCGGTATTGCCCTCGAAAACCGCCTTCAGGCAGACGTCGCCGATATTGCCCACGGCCTTGGCATTCACACCGGCGCTGGAAAGAAGCGACGCACAGCACGACGTGGTGGTGGTTTTGCCATTCGTTCCGGTGATGGCAACCCATACCGACGAATCGGCGCTTTCACGCCACGCGAACTCGACCTCGCTTACCACTTCTGCGGAATGCGCCTGAGCATCTTGATAGAGCTGAGCCCAATACGGAATACCGGGGCTAGCGATGCACAAGTCGAAACGACCGCCCGCTTGTTTCGCAAGCATGGGAACGGCCGCATCGCCGAACTCGCAGATGCACGGATCGGCGCACGACACCGAAGCCGAAAGCTTTTCGACGAACGCCCGGGTATCGTCGTTGGCCGAACCCGCTGCGACATACAGCGCATCGACGCGCGTGCCAAGAAGCGCCGCGCAGTATTGCGCTGCAACCCTTCCAGATTTTCCAAGACCCAAAACAAGCACGCGCCCCAATGATTGCGGAGCGCGTTTCCTGCCAGGGATGAATTCCGTCGACGAAGCCATCGAACCCTCTTCCGTGATGCGTTTGAAGTGCGTTAGTTTACGGTGCATTCACCCTACACGATAGTGCGTCTAAATGGCGTTGATCATGGAGTTAGCAAAATAAATCGAGAAGCCCACCGCAGCGAAAGCGCCCGAGACGATCCAGAAGCGGATAACGACCTTCGTCTCGCTCCAGCCCTTCTTCTCGAAATGATGATGAAGCGGTGCCATAAGGAACACGCGCTTCTTCGTTTTCTTGTAGTAGAACACCTGGATCATAACAGAGAGCGCCTCAACGACGAACAGGCCGCCGATGATGATGACGATGAACTCGGATTTAGTGAGGACGGCCAGGCAGCCAAGCGCCATGCCCAAAGCAAGCGAGCCGGTGTCGCCCATGAAGATGTCGGCCGGGTACGAGTTGAACCATAGAAAACCGATGCAAGCACCAGCGATAGCCGCAGCAAGAACGGCAGGCTCCAAAAGGTCAGAGCGATACGCGATAGCAGCCATAACCACCATAACGACAAGAACCGTTCCTGCAGCCAAGCCATCAAGGCCATCGGTAAGGTTAACCGCATTGCACAGACCGACAAGCAGGATATTCACCAAAATGAGGTAGATCCAAGGAATGTCAAGTCCGCCGAAAATCGGCAGATGCGTGGTAAGGAAACCGAGGTCGATGACGCAAGCAAGCGGGATCTCGACCGTAGGCTCAATGCCGATGTAATTAACCGCGAACAGGCAAAAAACCGTTGCAACGGCGAACTGGGCGACGAGCTTCTGCTTGGGGGTCAGACCCAACGAACGACCATGCAGGATAGAAGAGCTATCGTCGACCAAGCCGATGAGACCGGTGATGATGACGGCGCCCACCAGCACGATCGCCTCAGGGGTGATGTCGGCCACGAACACCATGGTAAGAACCACCGCAATGAGCATGACCACGCCGCCCATAGTGGGCGTTCCCTGCTTCACTAAATGCGTTTGCGGACCGTCATCGCGCACTTGCTGACCCAGGTGCTCCTTACGCAGGAACTTGATCCAAGCAGGCATAAGGACAAGGGTGAACGCCATGGCGACGAAGACGCCAAGGAACAAGAGAAACGTAGGGTATTGAGAAACAAAAAGGGAGAACATGCTAGCCGACCAATCCCTTCACAATGCGGCTGAATTCCATGAAATTAGAGGCTTTGACCAAGACGGCATCGCCCGGGTTCGCACGCGGCGCGACATACGCCAGCGCTGCTTCTATATCGTCGACATGGACGATCTTGTCTGCCGGCATCCCAGCGGCTTTGGCGCCGGCGGCGATGTCAACGGAAAGATCGCCGACGCATACCAGCAAATCAAGCGAACAATGCGCCGCATACGAGCCAACGCGGGCATGGCATTCCGGAGCGAACGAGCCGAGCTCGCCCATGTCGCCAAGAACAGCGATGCGCTTCCCCGAAACGACCATAGCCGAGAACGTCGATAGTGACGCGCGCATGGAATCGGGGTTCGCGTTGTACGAATCGTCGACGACGGTGATGCCAGCCGGAACGGTAAGGCGCAGCTCGGCTACCTTTTCCTTGCCATAATCAGACGGCACTTCAAGAACATGCTCGTTTGAACTGAGGATATCCTGCCTACCTGGTTCGGGCCTGACTTGACCAAGCGCCAAAGAGCAATCGGCAAGCGACATTCCGCTTGCATAACCCACGGCAGCAGCTGCGCACGCGTTCGAGACGTTATGCACGCCGCGCAGCGCCAGCGTGCAGGGAACGATTTCAAGGCCCGACTCACCCGCCAAGCCAAGCTGCCCGAAACCCCGAGCGCACAGATTAAACGAGGCGCAGCCCTGGGGGTCGAGCTTGATGTCGGATGCCCACACCATGGGAAGGTTCCGATCGTCGTACGAGAACGACTCAACACGCTCGGACGCCTGCAGGGAGCCGTCATAGCAAACCAAGCCGACATTCCTGTCGGAAAGATGCGCACAATCGCAAACGAAACGCGCGAAATCATCCGCGATGTTCAAGAACGCAACTCCCGTGTTGTCGGGAAGCGAAGCGAACAACTCGGACTTGGCACGCGCAATGTTCTCGCGGCTGCCCAAGAGCTCGATGTGGCTTTCGCCCACGTTGGTAAGCAGACCCCACGAAGGTTTCACGAACGAGCAGAGCGCATCAAGCTGATGCAGCCCACGCATACCCATCTCGACGACAACCGAAGTCGTATCGGGCTCGGCAGAAAGAAGCGTTTTGGGAACGCCTATCTCGTTGTTCTGGTTTCCCTGGGTGGCCACGACGGAACCGTGCGCGGAAAGAACGTCGCGAACGAGGTTCTTGGTGGTGGTTTTCCCCGTTGAACCCGACAAGCCGATTACGCGGCCGTTGAGCTTCCCTCGCCAATAAGCGGCAAGGTCCTCGATGGCTTTGTAAGTGTTCGCAACCGAAATAATGGCCAGACCCGAATCGCGGGCGGCATCCATAGCAGCTTCGTCGACGTCGCCCATGACAAGAGCGCAGACAGCACCCTTGCCGAAGGCTTGCGTGACGAACGCGCGCCCATCGACGCGCTCACCCGGAAGGGCGAGGTAGATGCAACCCTCGGAAACCTCGCGCGAGTCCCATACCAGACCCGTCGCGACTACGTCTTCGGAAGCAGGCTCGACAACGTACGAGCCATGGGTTGACTTGAAAATTTCCTTGATGCTCAAGCGCATGACGAATTACTCCTTGTGGGCGCCCGTTTATTCGCCGAATGCCCGTTCAAGCTCTTCCGCAGCAACGACACGGTCGTCAAAAGAGAGGACCTTGTCGCCGACGAGCTGATAATCCTCGTGGCCCTTGCCGGCAATAAGGATGGAATCACCAGGCTGCGCATGCTTGATGGCGGCGGCGATTGCCAAACGGCGGTCGGGCTCGACCTCGAAATGATCGGTGCCCTCGCCCATCCCCGAAACGATGTCGTTGATGATGGCCAGCGGATCTTCGGTGCGCGGGTTGTCGGACGTGACAACTGCGTAATCGGCACCAAGCGCGATGCGGCCCATGATGGAGCGCTTCGTTGCATCGCGGTCGCCGCCGCAGCCGAAGACCACGATAGTGCGGCCCTTCGTGATGTTCTGAATGGACGCCATGGCCTTCTGCAGGGCGTCGGGCGTGTGCGCGTAGTCGACGAACACGGAAACGCCGCCGTTATGGTCAGCCGAAACTCGCTCAAGACGGCCCGGAACCTGCGGAGCCTCCTCGAGCGCAGCGATAATGCCGGCCTGCGAGAAGCCCAGCTGCATGCCGATGGCGAACGCAGTCATGACGTTGGAAACGTTGAAGCGGCCAACCAGCGGGTAATCGAACTTCACGCGTGAGCCGCGCACATCAAGCTCGACCGACGTATGCGTTGGCTCGTAATCGACGTTGACAGGATGGATCTGCGCCGTTTGGTCCCAACCGACGGAAATGACGTTCTCGTCGGCGGCGCTGCAACGGCGAAGCAGCTCCTTGCCCCATTTGTCGTCGATGCTGACAACACGCTTGGCGGGATATTCCTTCGAGAACAAGCGGGCCTTGGCTTCGAAATAAGCTTCGAACGTATGATGGTAATCGAGATGATCCTGCGTCAGGTTGGTGAACGCAGTGACAGCGAACGTGGTTCCCCACGTGCGCAGCAAATCAAGCGCGTGGCTTGAAACCTCCATGGCAACCGTGTCGACGCGCGCATCGCGCATCTTCGCGAACGTCGCCTGAAGGTCGGGAGACTCCGGCGTAGTGTGCTCGGCATGCTCTTTCTTACCGTCGACGACGATGCCGACGGTGCCGATGACGCCCGTGCGCTTACCGCAGCGTTTAGCGATATGCTCGACCAGATACGTCGTGGTGGTTTTGCCGTTGGTGCCTGTGATGCCCACCAAGCTGAAGGCCTGGGAGGGATTGTCGTAATAGTTGGCTGCAACTTGCGCCATAGCCTTGCGCGTATCGGAAACGACCACCTCGGTGACGTCGGTGGCGTCGGCAAGGTAGACCTTGCGCTCGCACACAATGACCTTCGCACCGTGATCGATGGCATCCTGGGCAAACGAATGACCGTCGCTTTTCAGGCCGACGATGCAGAAAAACGCATTGCCAGGCTGCACCTTGTCGGAGCGGTACGCAATGCCCGTTACTTCATCGTCGGGATTCCCAAGAACCGTGCAATCGATACCGCTGAACAGCTGGGCGACCGTTTTCGCCATGTAGATGCACCTCGCTAAGATGTTGTGCCGCAAGGGACGCTGATCTGCGCAAACCCTGCGACCGCGTCCTACTGCACCGGCAATAGGACGTTCGTTTTCGCGTTTCGTCACTCCGTCGAGTATGACGTGATGGAATACCTATCGACGGCATACGACATTATATCCTGAAAAATCGGGGTGACTTCGTTATCGCCAATGACTTCATGTGCACCCACATAACAGACAAGTTTGCTGTCGGAGTTGGCGACGTAGCCGCAGAATGCGAGGTTGTAAGTGTTGTACTTGTAGCCACCGTTCTCCTCGTCATACACCTCGGCGGTCGAGGTCTTGCCGGCCACATCGTATCCCTCGATGCCGGCCATAACACCCGTGCCTGATTCGACTACGGTCTGCAGCATGCTGGTCATCTTAGGGATGACCTCGGTGTTCTCCACCACCTTCGACTGTTCGTACTGAGGGGTCTCGCCGGTTTCCGGATACTTGATCACGAAATGCGGCACGCATTCGTAGCCGTCGTTGACCAGTGCGCCGTAGAAACGGGCGATCTGCAAGGGCGTGACGGAAATACCCTGACCGAACGAGACGTTGTAGCCCACGACGCGCGACCAGCTGCTGAAGTCGACCATGTAACCCAGCTGCTCGCCCGGGAAGTCAACGCCCGTCAGTTCATGCAGCTTATATTTGATGATGTGGTCGTACAGCTTGTCGAAGCCCATGTTCTCAACCGCCAGCGAGATGCCGACGTTCGAGGAGTACTGCATGATCTGGCGAAGCGAATACGTGGTGTCCGCACGCTCGTGCGCGTCTGAGATCTGATAACCGTCAGCCGTGATGATGGAGGGGCAGAAGAGCGTGTCCTTGACATCCATCGATCCCTCTTCAAGAACCGACATGGCCGAAACGGTCTTGAACACCGAACCTGGCTCAAGAAGGCTGGAAATAGCCTTCACTTCCATCGAGCCCTCTTTGACCTCGGTGCGGTCGGCGGGGTTGAAATACGGATACGATGCGCAGGCGTAGATCTCACCCGTACCTCCATCGACGACAAGCGCGGTGCCGCCCTTGACGCCCATGCGCTCAAGGCGATCCTTCAGCGCGGCCTCGGCCGTCTGCTGAAGCTCGATGTCAACGGAAATGACGATGTCCTTGCCGTCCACAGCCGCCGTCGACTCGTGAACACCGCCAGGGATGGGGGTGCCGTCGGCGCCAAGCTCGGCTTCGTAGTAACCGGCAGTGCCGGAAAGCGTTTCGTTGTACCAATATTCAAGGCCCGAGATGCCCACGTAGTACTCGCGGTTGGCCGCCTGGTCGACTTCAACGTTGGTTGCACCCACAAGCTGGCCGCCCACTTCGCCGTACGGGTATTCGCGGCGGGTATCCGACAGGAAGTAAATGCCGTCAAGGCCTTCTTTCTTCAGCTCGGCGGCCTTGTCCTTATCCACTTTGCGCTTCACGTACGAGAACGTGGACTTCTCGGCAGAAAGCTTATCGACATAGTCTTTGTAGGTGCCGCCCAAGTACTTGGCGATGACCGCAGCTTCCGCGGTGGGGTCGGTGACCTCGGAGGGGTTGCAATAGACCGTGGTGCAGTCAACCGAAACCGCAAGGATCTTGCCGTTTCGGTCGTAGATGGTGCCACGCCTGGGCTCCACCGTCAGACCGACGGTGTGCGATGCCTGCGCGTTCTGGGAGTACTCCTTCTGAACCACGACATCCAGATAGAAAAGTCGCGCGAACATGGCAAGCGCGAACACCAACATCAATAAGAGAACGATGGCGGGGCGGTTCGAGTTCCGTACGGCGAAGCGCGTGGTGTGATTACCGGCGGCAGCACGCGACGAAGAAGACCGCCTACGGCGATCGGTGCGGTTGCCTTTTTCAGTCATGGTTTAACCCTGGATCTCGGCGGCGTTCTTGATGCTACCCGAAAGGGAAAGAGCGCCTTGGGCATCGGTTGCGACGACGTCCTTCTGCAAAACGATGGTGCCGACCTCGTACGGTGCGGACATGCCGATTTTCTCGGCATGGGCTTTGATCGTCGCGGTGCTAGACAACGCCGAATTCTGAACCTCGAGCGTGGTTGAATCGGATTTCATGGTGCTCATCGACGATTCGATGCTCCTGGTGTCGCCAAGAACCGAGCTGGTTGCCGTTTTAAGCGTGATTGTGGCGAAGCACGTAAGGGCGATCACGACCATGACACCGATGACGAGCCTGAACACCAGCGAACCGGTGACGGGCTTCGCCTCGGTCTTAGAGCGCTCGCGCTTGCCGGGAACGACACGCACGTCAGGACGGGCGGATCGCTCTGGCTGTTGCATAGGATATGCGTCGAAACGATATGCTGCTTGCGCCATGTCCGCCTCCTTAGTGTGATTGAGCTGCGTTTGTTCGTGCGGCGTGCGGCTTGGTTGTTCTTATTCGTTTGAAGCCAAGCCGCAAAAGCGGCTACAGCTTTTGCGCGACGCGCAGTTTCGCACTGCGTGCGCGGGGGTTTCTCTCGATCTCCTCGGCAGTGGGGACAATCGGCTTGCGGGTCACGACGTCGAGTATCGGCTTTTTACCGCACATGCAAACGGGCAGGTCCGGCGGACACGTGCATCTGTCTGCAAAATGGGCAAACGTCTCTTTGACGATACGGTCCTCGAGCGAGTGGTAAGAAATCACCAACACCCTTCCGCCCGGATTCAGCCAGCGCACCGCTGCGTCAAGACCGCTGCGCAGCACGGTGAGCTCCGAGTTGACTTCTATCCTGAGCGCTTGGAAGGTGCGCTTCGCCGGATGACCGCCGCGACGCCTTGCCGATGCAGGAATCGCCGCCTTGATGATGTCGACCAACTGGAAGCTGGTCTCGATTTCCCCGTGCTCACGCTCGCGAACGATGAATTCCGCGATACGCGACGCCCACTTTTCATCCGAGTTAGCGCGAATGATCCGAGTGAGATCTGCTGCGTTATAGGTGTTGACGATCTCTTTTGCGGTTAAAGTTTGTTTGCCCGGATTCATCCGCATATCAAGAGGGCCATCTTCCTTAAAGGAGAAGCCACGGGACGGTAAATCAATCTGCGGCGAGGAAACACCCAAGTCGAAAAGAACCACATCGACCCCGGGCACCTCTGCCTCGACGAGAAGCTCGTCCATATCCCCGAAGTTGCCGCGCAGAAGCTTGATCTCGGGTCGTTGCTCGGCTGGAATCGCTTCGAGCTTGGCCCCGGCCGCAGCCAGCGCCATCTCATCTTGATCGATTCCAAGCAAGACCCCGTCAGGCCCCAGAAGCTTGGCAAATTCGGAGGAATGCCCTGCACCGCCGAGTGTCGCGTCCACGAACGTATGCTGTGTTTGGAGTTTGGATTGTTCGAGGCACTCGGCGAGCAGAACCGGTATATGCCGATATTCGTTTGTCATCACGCGCACGCCCTACGAAACCTGGACCATTTCGCCAAGATCGATCTCGGCATCCATGTCGTCGTAACGCTTTGCGTCCCACACTTCGAAGTAACCCGTGTTGCCCACAATGACCACATCCTTGTCGATTCCCACCGCTTCGCGCTGATCCGCTGCGATCATGACGCGACCGGCGGAGTCCACCTGCACGTCACGGGCACGGCTTTTCAGCTTGCGGCGAAGACCGACGTGCTTCGCGTTGTTCGAGCGGTAACCCCCGAAGGAGTCAACGAACAGCTGGTTGACCCACTGTTCGAACTGGCCGTCGTCAAACACGTAGATGCACTCGTCTTGAAGGCTGCGCGTTACCACAAGCTCGTCAGAAAGCAGTTTGCGAAACTTCGCCGGCAGGGACATACGGCCTTTGGCATCGATTTTGAAGCGAAACTCGCCGTTCAGATCAACGGTGTGCTTCCCTTCTTCCATGTCCTAACCGCCCTTTCGGCGACGCGCCTTGCGGGCGCACTCGTTCACTGTCATCTAACGTGTTTGCATTCTATGACAATCTGTCCCACTTTGCAACACAGCAAAACACAACGACCCCCACCCCACCACAAGTGGTTCACAGGGGAAACCACAACGCCTATATTACATTTTCGCAGGTCAAATAGGTATAAACGAGAATTAGCCCAGCAAAATAGGCCGAATGAAGCCAAGCCGGAGAGCATCATTCGAGCAGTGGATTTTCGTCCCACATCCCCCACTTCGCCACACCATCACTTCAAAACCCCACGTCAGAGGCATGGGAGGAAGTGGGTGACGAAATGGGTGAAAGAGTGGGAGGAAAAGTGGAGGAAAGTGGGATTGCGGCTACGCACAAGGGAACGCAGGGAGCCGTGAGGATGAAACGATGGGGGAACGCCGAACCAAACACGAGGGCGCGCCGACAGACACACCGGAATACCCAGTCGCCACATAAAGGTCGACGGCAAAGCTAGGCGCGCGGATGCGCCGACAGATATTCCTCGCGAATATGGGATCTGTCGACATGGGTGTAAACCTGCGTTGTGGAGATGTCGGAGTGTCCAAGAATCTCTTGGATAACGCGAAGATCGGCGCCGCCCTCCAGCATGTGCGTTGCAAAAGAATGGCGAAGCGTATGAGGGTGAAGGTTCTTCACCCCGACCGAAACGCCGGCGTTCGCAACCAACGTATGCACGCTCTGACGCGTCAAACGACCGCCGCGCGCATTCAGGAAAACGGCCGATGTCGGCTTGGCGTATGACTTCACCAGCTGTGGGCGCCCGATTTCAAGGTAATCCGCCAAGGCGTTGGCAGCACTTCCCGATATCGGGGAAACGCGCTCTTTCCCGCCCTTACCCTTAATGCGAAGGATCCCCTGATCAAGAAGGCAGCTGGACAAATCGAGCCCCGTGCACTCGCTCACGCGCAATCCGCACCCGTACAGCACCTCCAGGATCGCGCGGTTACGCAGGTCGGTTGGGGTATCATGCGGGAGCCCGTCAAGCAAGGCGTTCATCTTAGCGATGGAGAGCACATCGGGGAGTTTTTCGGCGGGTTTGGGGAGTTTCACCGATTCGGTCGGGTTCTTAATAAAGTAACCCTCGCGCACGCAAAAGCGATACAAACCTTTCAATGCCGAGATACGCCGGTCGATGCTTGATGGCGCGTATCCCCTGTCTCGCAGATCCGCTTCATAACCAATGACGTCGTCGCGGGTCACCTTGGTGGCGTCGTCGACCCCCAGAGCATCAAGGAACGCAGCGAAATCGCTTAAGTCGGTCGCATAAGCCGCTACGGTGTTGTCACTTGCCGATCGCTCGATGCGCAAGAAAGAAAGGTATTCATTAGTAAGGGACTCGATCGAGAAGGGTTCGGTGCCCTGTGCCAAATCGGCACCCGCGCAGCCCGCGCTCCCCTCGATTATGTCTTCTTTTGTCGTCATGCGGCTAGTTTAGCATCCGATTCCCCACCGATCGAGAAGCGCTGTTAATGGTTTGTTACAGGGGCGACACTTCCCCCGCCAGCGAATCCCCAACGCAGTAAGATTTTTCAGGCAACGCCAAAACGGCTTTCACCGCGACAACTGTCACGACACACCGCTACGGCTTGCCGCAGGATAATCCATCGGCAAGTTCAGCGGAGGCGCATATGGCTAAGCATATTTTCGTTACCGGCGGCGTTGTCTCATCCCTCGGCAAGGGCATCACGGCAGCGTCCCTCGGACACCTTCTTAAAGCACGCGGTTACAAAGTGACCATGCAGAAGATGGACCCTTATCTGAACGTCGACCCCGGCACCATGTCGCCTTTCCAGCACGGCGAGGTCTTCGTCACGGACGACGGCCACGAGGGCGACCTTGACCTTGGCCATTACGAGCGCTTCATCGACGAGAATCTCTCGCGCGAATCGAACTTCACCCAAGGCTCCATTTACAAAACGCTTATCGCACGCGAGCGCCGCGGCGACTTCCTGGGCGGAACCGTCCAAGTCATCCCTCACGTCACCGAAGCTATTAAGGAACGAATCCGCCGCGCGGCAGAACAGTCGGGCGCCGACATCGTCATCTCTGAGATCGGCGGTACCGTTGGCGACATCGAAGGCCAGCCGTTCATCGAGGCGGCACGCCAGTTCAAAAAGGAACGTCCTGCAGGTGACGTGATCTTCGTGCATGTAACCCTTGTCCCCTACATCGCCGCAGCTCATGAGGTTAAGACCAAGCCGACGCAGCACTCGGTGAAGGAGCTGCGCTCGATGGGTGTCCAACCCGACTTCATTGTCTGCCGCTCCGACCACGAGATCTCCGACGGCGTGCGCGAGAAGATCGCCCAATTCTGCGACGTGGCTCCGCGCGAAGTTCTGGCATGCGAGGACAGCCCTTCTATATACCAAGTGCCGCTTAACCTTCACGATCAGCGCTTCGATGCCATGGTCTGCGAGAAGCTGAACCTTGGCGTGCGTGATATCGACCTGCGGCCCATGGAAGCCTTCGTCGCAGCCGAATCCAACTGCCAAACCCCCTGCGACATCGCCGTCGTCGGCAAGTACGTCAGCCTTCCCGACGCGTATCTTTCCGTGGTCGAGGCGCTTCACCATGCGGGCGTCGGACAGTGCTGCAAGGTCAACGTCCACCTTATCGATGGCGAGGAGATTAACAACGACAACGCCGCCGAGAAGCTTGGCGGTTTCGACGGCATCCTCATTCCCGGAGGATTCGGCGTGCGCGCGTTCGAAGGCAAGATAGCCGCTGCAAAATACGCCCGCGAGAACAACGTGCCGTTCCTGGGCATTTGCCTGGGTCTTCAGGCGGCAGTATGCGAATTCGCCCGCGATGTTTGCGACATGCCGGGCGCCACGTCGGCCGAGTTCGACGACAAGGCCGAGTTCCCCGTGGTCGACCTGATGCCCGAACAGGAAGACGTCGAGGACAAAGGCGGCACCATGCGCCTTGGCGCGTACCCTTGCAAGGTTGCCGAGGGGACGCTTGCGCACAAGGTGTACGGCGAGGATCTGATCTACGAGCGTCATCGTCACCGCTACGAAGTGAACAACATGTTCCGTGAGCGTCTTATCGAAGGCGGTTTGGTGGTTTCGGGAACGTCGCCCGATGGCCGCTTGGTCGAGATGATCGAGGTGGCCGACCACCCCTACTTCATCGCCAGCCAGGGTCACCCCGAATTCAAGAGCCGCCCGACCCGCCCGCATCCCCTGTTCGCGGGGCTGGTAGGCGCTGCACTTGACCGCCGAGCCGAACAAGAATAGCCACTGGTTGCGGCCGCTCGAACGAGCGGCCGCAACAGCCAGCAGGCACAAACCGCACTGCCCGAATAAGGTGCCTGCACCTAAAACCCGCATGACAGACATCCTTGCAATAACGGCTCAAATCAAGGAAAGAACAAAGCGCGGAGGGCGCCAGCTGAGCTATAATTGCGGGAATCATCACACAACGCACCTATCCAACAAGATGCCGTTAATAAACGTTGCTGTTCGGCGTCTTGCGTTTCGTGCGTCCTAGAACTAAAACGCGTATTGGCGAAAGGGTTGCCGCATGAAAATCGGTTTCGACAACGACAAGTACATCGAGCTGCAAGCCGCACGTATCCGTGAACGCATCAAGCAGTTCGGCGGCAAGCTCTACTTGGAGTTCGGCGGCAAGCTGTTCGACGACTTCCACGCATCGCGCGTCCTGCCCGGATTCGAGCCCGACACCAAGCTGCGCATGCTGCAGTCGCTTATCGACGACGTCGAGATCATCCTCACCATTAATGCCAACGACATCGAGCGTTCTAAGATCCGCGGTGATCTTGGCATCACCTACGATGACGACCTGCTGCGCCTTATGGACGCGTTCAACGAGCTGGGCTTCTACGTTGGCAGCGTCGTCATAACCCAGTACCGCAACCAGCCCGGCGCCGACGCGTTCCGCGCACGCCTTGATTCCCTGGGCGTGAGGAGCTATCTGCACTACCCCATCGAAGGCTATCCCTACGACATCGACCGCATCGTCAGCGACGACGGCTATGGCAAGAACGAATACGTCGAAACCACCCGTCCGCTGGTGGTCGTCACCGCACCGGGCCCTGGTTCGGGCAAGATGGCAACCTGCCTCTCGCAGCTGTTCCAGGAACTGAAACACGGCGTAAGCGCCGGCTACGCCAAGTTCGAGACGTTCCCCATCTGGAACCTTCCGCTTGAGCATCCGGTAAACATCGCTTACGAGGCTGCAACGGTCGACCTTGACGACGCGAACGCCATCGACCCCTTCCATCTTGAGGCCTACGGCGAGACCACGGTCAATTACAACCGCGACATCGAGATCTTCCCCGTTTTGAAAACCATGATGGAAAAGATCCTCGGCGAGAGCCCCTACAAGTCCCCCACCGACATGGGCGTCAACATGGCAGGCTACGCCATCAGCGACGACGAGGCATGCCGCGAGGCTTCCAAGCATGAAATCGTGCGCCGTTACTTCAAAGCACGCGAGGACTTCCGCCGCTCCGGCGGCAACGAAGTCGAGGTCGAGCGCCTTGCTCGCCTCATGACCCGCGTCGGCGTCACCGAGAACTACTCCCCTGCACATCTTGCCGCACTGAAAAAGGCCGAAGAATCGGGTTCTCCCGCAGGCGCCATCGTGCTTCCCGACGGAAAGGTCATGACCGGCAAGACCTCCACGCTTCTGGGCGCCGCATCCAGTGTCCTTCTGAACGCGATCAAGTACCAAGCAGGCATCGGCGACCACGAATACGTCATCTCCGACGAGGCACTGAAGCCCATCTGCCGTCTCCGCACCGAGCGGCTTGGGCACACCAACCCGCATCTTCATCCGGGCGAAATGCTCATCGCGCTTTCCACCACGTCGCAGACCAGCCCGCTTGCCGCGCGCGTTCTTGAGCACATGGGCGAGTTGAAGGGCTGCGACGCCTACTTCAGCGTGATCCTGTCTGAAGAGGACGAGCGTCTGTACAAATCTCTGGGCATCAACGTGTGCTGCGAGCCGAAGTATGAGATCCACCGCTTCTACCACGACTAAGCCAACGTCACGCTGTATTAGGCTACGAGGTCGACGATGACGGACAACCGATTTTCGCGAACCGCATTGGTGCTTGGGGCAAGCGCAATGGACGCGCTCGCCCAGGCGCATGTGGCAGTTTTCGGCATTGGAGGCGTTGGCGGATTCGCCGTCGAGGCGCTGGTGCGCTCCGGCATTGGCGCAATCGACATCGTCGACGCCGACTCCGTCTCAAACACCAATTTAAACAGGCAGATCATCGCTACGGAAGATACCGTTGACCATGACAAAGTCGAGGTCATGGCAGCGCGTATCGCCAGCATCAACCCCAACTGCAAGGTCTCAGCGCGCAAGGTGTTCTATCTTCCCTCAACCTGCGACGAGTTCGATTTCGTCGATTACGATTACGTAGTCGACGCAGTCGACACCGTGACGGCAAAGCTTCAGCTTATCAAGGAAGCTGGCGACCACAACACGCCTATCATTTCCTGCATGGGAACAGGCAACAAGCTTGACCCCACGAAACTGCAGGTCGCGAACATTGAAGACACCACCGTCTGTCCCCTTGCGAAAGTGATTCGCAAAGAAAGCCGCAAGCGCGGGCTGGGCAGCTTCAAGGTAGTGTTCTCAACCGAGGAAGCGCGCACCCCCATCGCCGATCCGAACGACCCCAACCCCGAGCAGCCGCCCGAAGGCAGACGCTCTATCCCCGGATCGTTCGCGCCCGTCCCGGCAACAGCAGGACTAATCATCGCCGCTGAAGTCATTAGGGACATCACGGGCGTCTAAGCGTCTGAACGCAACGCATAAGCACCTGATCGTCAGAGCGCGGGCATGAACGACGCCTCAAGGTCCACGCGCGCAACGGACGCAGCAGAAGCAGGTACACCCGACAGTGCGCACAGCACTCCCAACCCGTAACGAAAAGCCCCGCCCATCCGACCGTCATTCACGATCGAACAAGCGGGGCTTCTTTCGTCGGTTCAAACCGCTTAAGCTCTACGCAACTTGCGTCTTAGGAGCAAGCTTGGCCGCGGATTCGCCGAAGAACACCTCATACCAGCACAGGAAGCAGTAGATGTTCCAGATGCGCATCATCTTCAACTTGGAGCGGCCCTCCTGCGTGCTGAAATCGGCGCTACGATGATCGTCGAGCATCTTCACCAGGTAGTCCACATTGAAGAACTTCTGGGCAGCCTCACTGGTGAAAGCCTCTTTGATGCGCTCGTAATACAGGTCGGTTTGCAGCCACACGGTAAGCGGCGTGATAAACGGCTGCTTGGGCATATCGGCAACCTTCTGCGGGAAACCCAGATGAGCAGCCGCGCGACGAAGTGCGTACTTGGAATGGTCCTTGGTGACACGGCAATTGGTGGGCAGCTGCAGGGCAACGTCGAGAACCTTCTTATCAAGGAAAGGGACGCGCAGCTCAAGCGAGTGCGCCATGGACATGCGGTCAGCCTTCAGGCAGATGTCGTACGGCATGTACGAAACCATGTCGACGTATTGGGTTAGCGTGATAGCGTCGCCGTCGTTGGTGCGCTCGACCGCCTCGTTGAAGTGAGGCGTGCACCACTCCCACGGTTTGCACTTGCCCTTGAAGTCTTTCAGAACATGAGGGACCTCGTCCCACATGAAGTTCATGCAGGCGCGCTGATAGCTCTTCTCGGGACCGGCCGAACCGCGCATAGCGAAATGGCGGCCATGGAACGGCGGCAGCTTCTCGGCGATGGCACCGGCTGCCCTGCGGATGGTCAGAGGAACCAGATTGAAGTACTTCGAGAACTCGTACTGGTCGTGATAGATCCAGTAGCCACCGAAAAGCTCGTCGGCGCCCTCGCCCGACTGAACGACCTTCACTTCCTTGGAAGCAAGCTCGGACACGAAGAACAGCGGGATGGCGCTGGGAGCGCCAAGGGGCTCGTCCATGTAGTACTGCTCGGTGGGGACGATGTCCAGGAACTCCTTGGCCGTAACCTTGACGTCTTTGTTGGACAGACCCGCCCATTCGGCGAACTCGTGAGCGTCCTTCAACTCGTCGAGCTTGATCTTGAAGCCCGCGTTCTCGGCCTTGTCGCGCTGTTCCTCGCTGCCAGTGATGTCGTAACCAACCGAGAACGTCTTCACGCCCTCGGAATGATGCTGGCCCATGCAATATGCAGCCAGCGAGCTGTCGATTCCGCCGGAAAGGAAGCTGCCGATCTCGACGTCAGCGATCTCATGGGCGCGCACGGACTCATCGAAGGTGTCCTTGATGATGTCGGCCCATTCCTCGACATCCTTTGTCTTGTCGATTTTGTAAGTGATCTTGTAGAAACAACGCTCGCGGATGTTCTCGCCCTCAATGATCATGAGGTGGCCGGGCAGAACCTTATGCACGCCCTCGAACATGGTCTGCGAGTCGTTCAGATACTCGAAACACAGGTACTGCGGCAGCATTTTCTCATTCACTGAAGCATGGAACTTGGGGTGTGCGAAGAAAGCCTTGGGTTCGGATGCGTACATGATGCGGTCGCCCTGCATGTGGTAGTACAGGGGTTTGATGCCAAAGATGTCGCGCGCAAGCACCAGGCGTTTGTTCTTGTCGTCCCAGACAGCAATTGCGAACATGCCGCGTAGCTTCTTGAAAACGCCCACGCCCCACTCATCGTAACCGTGAACGATGGTCTCGGTGTCGCCGTTGGTATGGAACTCGTAACCAGCCTCGATCAGTTCGGCACGAAGCTCCTGGAAGTTGTAGATCTCGCCATTGAACGTGACGGTGACGCTGCCGTCAGCATTCTGCATGGGCTGATGGCTTTGGGCGACGTCGATGATGGAAAGGCGACGGAAGCCCATGGCGATGTTGTCGTTGACAAAATAGCCGTCCTCGTCGGGACCACGGTGAATGATGCGGTCGGCCATGTCTTTAACGATGCTGCGATTGGTTTCGGCATCGTAATCGACGGTGGTGAAGCCAACGAATCCGCACATGAAAGCGCTCCTTCTCTTGAATAATCAACCTGATCAGTGTACTTCACGCCACCATGGCCTCGAAGCGCCTTATGCGTATAACATCAATTCATCAGGCTTGGGAAGCGGCAGGGCAAGCGCTGTGGAATAATGAGCGAAACGACGACGTTCATCGGCGCATCGGCCATTAAGCCACGCGCTCACGAAGGAGGCTTGCCCTATGGCGAAAGCTACCTGCATAGACGATATCAAGGCGCATCTCCAGCCCGTCATCATAGGCGGCGACATCCTTGCCTACAGCTACGTACGCGAGCTGCATCGCGCCTACGGCATCACGCGCTCCATCGTGCTTGCAACGCAAGACGTGAAGATGCTCTCGACCAGCAAATTCACCGACTACCGCCTGGTTGACGGCCTGTACGACAACGCCGAGACGCTCTACTTCAACCTCGAGAAAATCGCCGTTGAAACCTACGAGCGCGACGCCGACGCCATTCTTCTGGTGCTTGGCTGCGACGACGTCCATGCCCGTCTGCTCTCATCGGGCAAAGAGCGACTCGAGTCCATCGGCTACACGATTCCCTACATCGACTTCGACCTGCTTGACTCGATCACCCAGAAGCGCCGCTTCTACGAGATCTGCGACGAGCTGGGCGTTCCCTACCCCAAGACCTGGTATTTCGACTGCGCGAACGGCCCCGAAACGCTGCCTGAAGACGAGTTCACCTTCCCACTGATCGCGAAGCCCTCGAACTCGGCTCAGTTTCAAGATGCCACTATCCAGAACAAAAGGAAGATCTACGAGATCGACTCGGCCAACGAGCTGCAGCAGGTCTGGCGCTCGATCCGCACCTCCGATTACAACAACCTGCTGGTCATCCAAGACTTCGTCCCGGGCGAAGATGATGCCATCCGCACGTTGACCACCTTCTCGGATGCCGAGGGTAACTTGCGCGTGGTTTCGGGCGGTGTTGTCGCCCTGCAAGACCACGACCCCACGGCTCTTGGAAACCCGCTTGCCATTATCGGCGAGAAGGAGCAGGTCATCGTCGACAACGCTACCAAGATCCTGAAACACATCGGCTATCGCGGCTTCGCCAACTTCGACATCAAGTTCGACAGCCGAGACGGCAGCTTCCGCTTCTTCGAAGTGAACACTCGCTGCGGCCGCAACACCTACTACATGAGCCTTGGCGGCGTGAATTTCGTCACACTCATCGTGCGCGAGTTCATTCTAGACGAGCCCATCAAGCAAACTGAAGCATACAATCCGTTTTTGTACTGCTGCGTGCCCGATCTGGTGTTGAAAAAGAGCATCGACAACAAAGAGCGCCTGAACCAAGCCCTTGCGCTGCGCATGGGCACGACCGACCCCTATCCCCTGCACTATTCGCCCGACTCGTTGCAGCACAACGCATGGGCGAAGATCATGTTCGAGAACCAGATCCGCAAGTTCAAGCGCTTCTACTGGGACACCAACGGAAAACAGCTGAAATAGAGCCTGGCCCTACTGGCGCTTGCGGCGATACGCAAAGGAAATCTGCCTGCACCCGCGAAGCGCGAACGCAGGCTAACGGGAAAGCCCACGCAGCACGCGATGCGCTGGGCAATGCAAATGGGCTTTTGAAGCGCATAACAGCTCGCCCACAACGAAAGAACCCTCCTACCGCTTATGCGGTAGGAGGGTTCGATGTTTCTAAGGAAGCACCGCTTAGAACTGAAGCGCCGCCGTGAAGCCCGACCACGAAAGGGCGTCGGTGTCGCGAACGACCGCACCGAACGTGGGAGCGTGAACGTACGGAACTCCGCCGTAGCCAACAGCGATGCCGACGTGACCATAGCGGTACAGAACGTCGCCCGGACGGGCCTCGGAGACAGGCACGATGTTCGTGGCGCATGCCCTCAGGCTTTCCGTGTAGTGCGGAAGCGACATGCCGATCTGCAGATAGGCCCAGCGAACCAAGCCGGAGCAGTCGAATGCGTCGGGGCCCTCGGCGCCCCAAACGTACGGGCAGCCCTTCTTGGAAAGAGCATAGCCGACAACCGCGGAGTTGTCGCCTGCCGAGCCGCCATTGTAATACCCATCGCCACCGCCGGAGCTTCCGCCGTAACTATCGTCGCCGCCGTAGTAATTGTTGTTGGCGGAACCGGCTGCAGCCGCAGCGGCAGCGGCCTGACGTGCAGCCTCGGCTGCTGCAGCCGCAGCCTGCTCCTGCTCGAGTAGCTGACGGGCCTCTTCGTCAAGCGAGTTCATAAGGGTGGTTGCCTCTTGCACACGTGCAGCGGCCTCGTCCTGAGCCTGCTGGGCGATTTCCGCCTGGGTGGCGTACTCTTGCTCCTGACGGGCATACTCGTCATGGGCTTCCTGAAGCTGCTCGCGCAGCAATTGAGCCTCTTCCACCAGAGAAGCGTCGTTCTCGTTCAGGGTGTTCAGAAGATCCCAATTGTTGGTGAACTCTTCGAACGAGGTAGAGCCCAGAAGGAAGTCGAGGTAGCTGGACGGACCCGAACGATACATGTCGCGAGCGCGGCTGCCAAGGCGGTCCTGGATTTGAGTGATGCGAACAGAGGTCTCGTCGATCTCTTTTTGAGCGTCGACCATTGCCTGCTCGGCAGCTTGGCGCTTTTCCTCTGCCTGGTAATACGTGTTGGCGGCGCTTTCAAGATCGGCCTGAAGAGAGACGAGCTGATTGCGAACCTCGTCGGCTTCAGCTTGTTTCTCGGCCGAGGTGACTGCAAATGCCTTTGAGGGGTCGACCGCAACAACCACACCGAGAGCGGCTGCGGCGCCCAAGAATACGCGTCGCGAGACGAACTGCGACACTGACACAGTTTTGGTCATGAAAGAATCTCCCGTTCGTGTTTTTAGGGTTCGTTTGTTGGAGACGCATTCATGCTACTACAATGCAAAGCGAATGAAGGTAACAAATAGGATGCTCAAGGAGCCTCCTTTTCAAAAACGCAACTGCATCAGCCTTGCGCCAAGCAAGCATGCCTACGGTCCCCGATCGCCCGCTAAGTTAGCGAAAGCGAATCAATAGAAGGGACAAATACGGTAACTTGATCTGCAGCGTCGGTGATTGAGGTCCGCCATACGTTCTTGCATGTTCGTTCGCTCATGAAAAACCTCCGATCGAACAACCTGCTTTGTTTCCGTAGTGCGTTTGAGATGCGATTGATATTCCGTTGATCTACTGATCGATCGCACCGACGCTGAATAAAAGCCTAGCACCCGGGAGCGCAGGAGCTGTGAATTCAGGGATCGAAAACATAACGCCAGCTCACGCAAACGAAAACCTGAAAGTTTTGCGCAGAAGCTGTGTATCGACGTTTTAGCGCCGCTTTGCGAACCTAATGAATAGCGCCTTACAGCTGCTGGCTGAAGAACGTATGCGAGATCTGCTCGTAGAAGCTGGTCTTCTTGTATTTGACCAAACGAAGCGGCGTGTCGCCGCACCTGACGATAACGCGGCGAATGGGCTCGTCGAACTCGAGAGGATCGCCGTCAATGAACAACGTGACATCAGAGTAGCGAGGATCGTCGATGAGCTTGACCTCGACCACATCATGCTGCTCGGTGAGAACGGCACGCGAATTAAGGGTATGGGGTGCGATAGGGACGACGATCATGCCCCTGTGACCGGGGGCAACCAACGGACCGCCCGCAGAAAGAGCGTAAGCAGTGGAGCCCGTTGCCGAGGCGACGATCAAACCGTCACCGCGCATACGCGCGACGTAGTTCCCTGAAACCTCGTAACCGAAGTCGACGATCTTCCCCGCTGCGCCGCGAGCGATGGAAACCTCGTTCACTGCGAAGAAGGAACGCGGACCCTCGACTTCCTCACCTGCTTCCCTGACCTCATCGTCGCCGTCGCAGACGACATCGATGCGCAGCGTGCAGCGTTTCTCGATCGAGACATCGCCGGCAAGCGCAGCAGCAACCGTCGCGATAAGCCCGTCGTCAACCTCATTGCAAAGAAAGCCAAGGTGACCGAAGTTGGCGCCAAGCACCGGCACATCCATCATCGTGGTGATGCGAGCGCTATGAAGAACCGTGCCGTCGCCGCCAAGCGTGATGGCAAGAGCAAAATCGCCCTCCAAGCGTTTGTCAATATCGAAAAGCTTGCCAGCACCGTAGGTGAATGAGCTATCAGGGAGATCCCTAACGTCAAGGAGGACCGGTTCGAGCCCGATTGCCTGAAGGTACGCAACCAACTGAAACGATGCGTCGAGTGCCTTGGGGTTGGCCTGGTTTCCGATAATGAGAACACGCATGAGCTTGCCTTGCTTCCCGCCCGTCTGCTGGATATTCTCCGTTGTTTGAATGAATTCCCCAGATGGGACTGCAGGTTGGTTCACTATTTCCATGTCCTGGAGCGCAAGGCGGACGCCTTTGCCTCAGAGCATTGTAATTGTAACAGTATTGGGGCCGCATTCGCTTCCCGAACGTCCGTGCCCCATCACTCACCTTATAAAAAGGGAACACATTGAACGCTGAACCTAATACTCAAGAGATGGAAGACGAATCCTGCGGCAACGGCGCGAACAGCACACAGCTTGCGGCCGAGAGCAATGACCAGCAACATGCGGCCGATGCTTCCGTCGCCCGCTCCACTGCTTTGATGACCGTCGCGACGCTTGGCTCTCGCGCTACTGGCCTCATCAGAACGTGGGCGATGGCCTTCGCCCTGGGCAACGGGCTTGTCACCTCGGCGTACCAGGTTGCGAACAACATGCCGAACGTCATCTACGAGCTGGTAGCAGGCGGTCTTCTTGCGGCGGCGTTTTTGCCGGTCTATCTTTCGCAGAAGGAGAACCTCGGCGAAGAGGGCGGCAACAGGTTCGCGAACAACTTGCTGAACCTGGCCATTGTCGTTCTTGGTATCCTCTCTATCTTGGCCACAGTCTTCGCGCCGCAGGTTATCGCCACTCAGACGTTCACGGTAAGCGAAACGGCCGACGTGACAGTATACGCAGTGCAATTCTTCCGCATATTCGCGCTTCAGATCGTGTTCTACGGCATCGGGGGCATTCTCACTGGTCTTTTGAATGCGAACCGCGTCTATTTTCTCCCGTCCATTGCGCCTGCGCTCAACAACATCATCGTCATCATCGCGATGTTCGCCTATGTCCCCCTGTCAAAGATCAACCCACAGGGCGCCATCGTCATGCTTGCCATCTGCACCACCGCGGGCGTGGCCGCACAGTTCCTTATCCAGATTCCCGCATTGCTTAAACTGGGATTCCGCTGGTCCCCGAAAATCGATTTGCATGACCCGGCGCTTATCGAGTCGCTGAAGATCGCAGCGCCCACGTTCGTGTACGTCATCGGCACGATGGTGGCTTTCTCGTGTCGCAACGCCTTCTCGCTGCAGGCGGGTGACAACGGCCCCTCGACGCTTATATACGCATGGACCTGGTACCAGCTGCCCTATGGCGTTGTGGCAGTATCGCTTTCACGCGCCCTGTTCACGGAGATGAGCGAAGCTGTTGCCAAACGTGATTGGGGCACTTTGCGCCACCACGTGACAAGCGGCATCTCCAACACGCTGCTTTTGATCATCCCCATGGCGGGCATCATGTGCGCCCTATCCGTGCCGCTGATGATGCTGTTCCGCGCCGGTTCGTTCTCGGCTGAGGATGTAAGCTACGTCGCTTCGATCCTTGCCTTGTGGGTGATCAGCCTGCCGGTGTACTCCATCATGATGCTGCTATACAACGTGTTCGCCAGCATCAGGAAGTTCCTGTGGTTCGCTATCGTGAGCACCATCATGGTTATCGTCCAGTGCCTGCTGTACGCCTTCCTTTGCCGCCCCGACGTATTGGGTTTGGCCGGCGTGCCCATTGCCGATTTGGTCTATTACGGAACCTGCTGCATCATCCTGTGCGTTCTCCTGAAGAAGCAGGTCGGCTCACTCCACCTTGGAAAGATCGCCTCAAGCGCCGCTCGCGTGCTCGTCGCTACCATCATCGGCTCCGCTGCAGTCCACTTCCTTTACCAAATCATCCCAGGCGGCGCGAACATCCTGTCCGCTGTCGTCGATCTTGTCGTATGCGGACTGGTTGGCTTAACGGTAATTTTCGGCCTGTGCGCGATCTTCCGCGTGCCCGAGATGGATGTCGTGAAATCGCTTGTAAGCCGTTTTACGGGCAAATTACATCGCTAACAGCAAACCCTCAGAAGTAGGCAGCAAAGAGCCTTCCTGCGCCAACAGGAAGGCTCTTATCGTTTTCGGAGTAGATAGTGCTGAAAAGGCGTGAGATACTCGAATGCAGCATCCACGCAAGAGCCGCATCCCTCGACTCAGGAAACTAAATCGGACGCCTATGATCAGGTTCCACAGAGATAAGCACCGGACCGTCCTTCGTGACTGCGATGGTTTTCTCGAAATGTGCCGAAGGAAGCCCATCGCGCGTGCAAGCAAGCCAGCCATCAGACATCATCTTCACACGAGGCGACCCCATGGTGATCATCGGCTCGATGGCAAGAACCATACCAGATGCCAACTTCAATCCCGAACCCCTGCGGCCGAAATTGGGAATGCCGGGCTCTTCGTGCATGTCACGACCGATTCCATGTCCCTCGAAATCGCGGACAACGCCGAACCCCTCACGCTTGGCCACGGCCGAAACAGCATGACCGATATCGCCCAAATGGCCCCCTGCGCGGGCAGCATCGATTCCAGCCCACATGCACTCCTCGGTGGTGTCAAGCAGTCGCTTTGCATCAAGAGAGACCTCGCCCACCGCGAACGTCCATGCATTGTCCCCAGCCCAACCGTCAACGGTTGCTCCGACATCGATGGAAATGATGTCGCCCTTGCGTAGAACGGTTTTCTTCGATGGGATGCCATGAACGATTTGCTCGTTCACCGATGCGCAAATGCTAGCCGGGTATCCGTAATAGCCTTTGAATGTGGGCTTACCGCCATGAGAGCGAATGAACTCCTCGGCGAAATCATCAAGCTCTTTTGTGGTGACACCTGGCTTGCACAGCTCACCGATCCCTCGAAGAACTGCCGCTGAAACGAATCCAGCATGCTTCATGGCCTCGATTTCGCCATCGCTTTTCAAAATAACGCCCCGTGCACGACCTCTCATAGGTCAACCTCCAAATAAAAAGGGAGCCCGAAGGCTCCCTTCTCACATTACCAGTGTGATTCTAACGACTACGCCTCAGAAACGGCAGTAGTGTAGTTCTTCGTAACAGAAGAATCAACCGCGATACCCGGGCTCATGGTGGAGGCAACAGTGATGCTCTTCACGTAACGGCCCTTAGCGCTTGCGGGCTTCATGCGAAGAATCTCATCGTAAACAGCGCCATAGTTCTCAGCGAGCTGCTCAGCGGTGAAGCTGGACTTGCCAAGGATGACGTGGCAGATGCCGTAACGGTCGGCGCGGTACTCAACGCGTCCGCCCTTGAGCTCGTTGATGGCCTTAGCAACATCAGGAGTGACGGTACCGAGCTTGGGGTTCGGCATAAGGCCGCGGGGGCCGAGGATCTTGCCGAGACGACCAACCTTGGCCATCTGATCGGGAGTAGCGACAGCAGCGTCGAACTCGATCTTGCCAGCCTGGATGTCCTCCATCAGCTCGGTGGTGCCGACGATGTCAGCGCCAGCCTCGCGAGCTGTGTCAGCAGCAGCGCCTTCGGCGAAGACGGCTACGCGGACGGTCTTGCCAGAGCCGTTCGGGAGAGCAACGGTGCCGCGAAGCTGCTGCTCGGCCTTACGGGTGTCGATACCAAGGCGAAAGTGGGCTTCGACGGTCTCGTCGAATTTCGCAGAGGCGATCTCCTTCAGCGTCTCGAATGCAGCGAGAGGAGCGTACTCGTTCTCGCCGATCTTCTCGATCGCTGCGCGGTAGTTCTTGGACTTCTTAGCCATTGTGGTTCCTTTCGTGGTGAATAACGAGCGGTTAAACTCTTCCACTTACATCGATTCGATGGGAATCGGTTATTAACTACAGGTTCTTCAGGACCTCGGCGAGCTTCTTGGAAGGAACGTACTTCTTCTTCATCTCGCGACCCTCGATGCGGACGCCCATGGAACGAGCGGTACCTGCGATGGTCTCCATAGCGGCCTCGATGGTGTTGGCATTGAGGTCGGGCATCTTGATCTCGGCGATCTCACGAAGCTGATCAAGAGTGAGGGTGCCGACGGTCTGCAGCTGAGGGATGCCAGCGCCGGACTTGATGCCCAGCTTCTCCTTGATGAGAACAGGCGCGGGAGGCGTCTTGCAAACGAAGGTAAAGGACTTATCTTCGTAGATGGTGATCTCAACAGGGATGATGGTGCCGGACTGATCTTGCGTCTGCGCGTTGAATGCCTGGCAGAACTGCATGATGTTGACGCCCTGAGCACCCAGAGCGGGGCCTACCGGAGGAGCCGGGTTGGCAGCACCAGCAGGAATCTGCAGTTTGACGAAGCCGGTGACCTTCTTAACTTTTTCGGCCATTTGTCAGAATCCTTTCGGTAATGGATAGATCTATTTATCAAGAAGCCTTCCGTGAGAAGCCCCAGTCCACGTGGGCACGCAAAGCACTTGAATCAAAAAACTAGAGCTTGGCAACCTGGTTGAACGAAAGCTCAACGGGGGTCTCGCGACCAAAGATACTAACGAGAACCTTGACCTTGCCGGACTCGGGGGAAACCTCGGAAACAACGCCGTCGAACTCGGCAAGCGGTCCGTTGGTAACCTTAACGCTCATGCCGACTTCGATGTCAGTAGAGGTCTTGCGCACAACGTTGACCTGCTTCGAATCGCGACCCATCATCTTGTTGAACTCTTCACGGGTCAGCGGTTCAGGATTGCCGTTGCTGCCAACGAAACCGGTAACACCGGGAGTATTGCGGACAGCAGCCCAGCTACGAGCATCCAGATCCATGCGAACGAGAACGTATCCAGGGTAAACCTTCCTCTCGGACTCGACTCGACGGCCACCTTCTTTGATTTCAGTGACAACCTCGGTCGGAATCTCGATGCCGAACACGTTGTTCTCGAGACCCATGATCTCGACACGCTGCTTGATGGTTTCCTTGACTTTGTTCTCGTAACCGGAGTAGGTATGAAGGACGTACCATTTCTTAGCCATGATTATGCCCCCAAACCAGAAATAGCGACGAGAACCGGGGTGATGATGACATTGTCGAGAAGGGCAACGAAAACCCCAAAGAAGAGCAAGGCTGCAACGACAACCAGGCTCCAACGCCAAACATCCTGGCGCGAAGGCCAGGTTACGCGTTTGAGCTCGGCCTTGACATCCTTCAGGAATGCAAAGCGAGACTTCTTCTTAGGTTGATCCTTAGATTCCTTCTTCGACTGGGCTTGTGCTTGCTCAGCGTTCTTAGTCGATTCGCTTTTAGCGGCCTTCTTGAAAAAGCCCTTCTTAGGCTTCTCCTCTACCGGCTCAGCGGCTTTGGCCAGTGCAGCAGCTTCATCGATCGCCTTCTGCTCTTTGCGAGCTTGGCGAGAAGCAGATGCCTTAGCGCGTTGAGATTTTGACTTATGGGCCATACAGATCCTTCGAAAAAACGAACTGCCTTTAAACGTGAAACAAGCAGCCTGATTCCAAGCTGCTACATGTTCCATAGCAACCTCGATACAAGCTGCTTATCAACAAGCTGGCAGGCCAGGAGGGACTCGAACCCCCAACATGCGGTTTTGGAGACCGCCGCTCTACCAATTGGAGCTACTGGCCTATGCTTGTAAAAACCTGCCTAATATTATCGAGTTTCACGATGCAGGGTGTGATGACCACACCATTTGCAATATTTCTTCATCTCGATACGATCAGGATTGTTCTGCTTGTTCTTCTTGGTCGTGTAGTTACGGCGCTTGCACTCGGTGCAGGCAAGGGTGACCAAAGTACGCATGAATTCTCCTCTTACGTTCCAATTTCTTGCAACGCTTGCTTGACACATGAATTTCATAAGCGGAGCCCGCAAGATGCGGGCTCCGCGCTAGTTCAAAGTAGAACTATTTGATGATCTCGGTAACACGACCGGAGCCAACGGTGCGGCCACCCTCGCGGATAGCGAACTTGAGGCCCTGCTCCATAGCAATCGGGTGGATGAGTTCAGCGGTGATCTCAACATTGTCGCCAGGCATAACCATCTCGACGCCCTCGGGCAGATGTGCAACACCGGTAACGTCGGTGGTGCGGAAGTAGAACTGCGGACGATAGCCATCGAAGAACGGGGTGTGACGGCCGCCCTCTTCCTTGGTCA
>CAKUNS010000010.1 GCA_934668515.1 uncultured Eggerthellaceae bacterium | reverse complement strand
GAAAGGACTTGAACCTTCATGGGGTTGCCCCCATACGGACCTGAACCGTACGCGTCTGCCAATTCCGCCACACCCGCATGTGCTATCTGACGATAACGAATTGGTATAATACGCTAGCTTTCCAGATTGTGCAAGATAGTATTTTTGCTTGTGCAGACTTTTTGCACGTCTTGCATTTCGTTGATCTCGAGCGGCGCATCGATTTGCGATATCATTTCAGCGAACGCGCGAGGTTGGACGCTTGCCTTTCTTCCGAAGCGCCCGTCAACGCACGTTTCGCCCTATCTAAACGCACACCGATCGAACTCAAATGAAAGGGCAGGCCGCATGGCCAAAGGCAAGCTCATACTCGACCGATATCGCTTGTTGGGCGAAGCCGGTGCGGGCGGATACGGCACCGTCATGGTGGCCAAGGATCCGCGCATCCAGCGTAAGGTCGCCATCAAAGCTATTCCCTTAACCGAAACCGATGCCCTGCGCGCTGCGCTGCCGGGCGCCGACGCGGTTGCGGGATCGGCCGCGACCACTCACGGCTTGTCTTCCGAAGACCTTCCCGACGATCAGGACGTTCAGGCGCTTGCCCACATTCCTGGATTGGACGAGGCGCGCACTGCCGCCATGCTGTCCGACCCGCATATCGTTACCGTCTACGACGTTGAGGTTCGCGGGCAAACTGCCTACTTGGTGATGGAGTACATCGAGGGCATCACGCTTTCAAAGCTGATGCGCGACTACGTCGACTACGTAACGCTCGATATGATCACGGCAGTGTTCGATGCGGTTGCGGGTGCTTTGAAAAAGGCCCATGCGCATCGCGTGCTTCACTTGGATATTAAGCCTGACAATATCCTTATCAACCGAGAAGGCCAGGTTAAAGTAACAGATTTCGGCCTTGCCACCTTGGTTGACGCTTCGGGCGTGGGAACCACGGGCGGCGGCACCATCGGCTACATGCCGCTTGAGCAGATGCGCCGCGAGGAGCTTGACGTGCGTACGGACGAGTGGTCGCTGGCTTCCGTCGCGTACGAGATGCTCGTTGGCTCTAACCCGTTTACAGCTCCCGATTTAGCTCACGCCGAACAGGCTATCGTCGATGCCGAGCTCGTTCTTCCTTCGCTTTGTTGGGATGGCTTGGACGAGAGCCTGGACGACGTGCTTTTCTATGCGCTTGCTCCAGAAAAGGAAGACCGTTACGAATCGGTGTTTGATTTCCAGGAGGAAGCTGACAAGTTTTTGGGAGACGCTGAAGAGGGCGTCACCCAACTGAAGTACGTCGTTGCGGATGCGTTGGATGCTGCGCGTGCTGCGCATGATGGCGAGACCGACGTTATGGATCCGTTGCTTCTGCAGGCTGAAAACCAAAATCAAGAGGAAGAGAGGAGGGAGCGCTCGGGCGCATCTTGGGGATCTCGAAGCGGTCAAAGCCAGCGCGAAAACCGCGGTCAGAGCAGGCCCCGCGCCCCGAAAGTTCCTATGAAAGACAGGCTCACACCCTCCGTCCAGAAAACGCTTTCGCGCATCTTCGGTGCGCTGACCAGCGGATTCCTAGGTTTCCTTGCGTTGGCGAATCTGCCGTTCTTTGCAGGTTGGAGCACCGGTGCCTATGCCGCTACCTCCTCGCTTGCACAACTGAGCAGCAGCGTTTTCGCGTCTTCGTCCCCGCTGGTGCTCATGGTCGTCATGTCGCTGGCGTTCGCCGTGTTGGGTGCGATCGTTCCGCATGTTGGAGCCTTGGTTGGTTTCTGTGCGGTATCGCTGACATTCGTGATGGGTGCTAGTCCGCTTGTTGGTGTGATTTTGTTGGCTGCCAGTATTGCCTGGTGGTTCTTCGTCGGGCGTATTGGCATCGCAGAGCCGAATGTCGCTATGGCCTTGCCCGTAGTGGGCGCGTTCGGATTCAACGCGTTCCTTCCCTTGGCGGCGGGCACGTGCCTTCGCCCGCGCAATGCTTTCATCACGCTTGCGTTTGCGGCGCTGTGGGCGTTGGTTTTGGGCGCTTGCGGAACCGGCAACATGATGGGTTGGGAGGCGCTCATCTACTGGAATTTCGCGCAGATTGATGTCTCGCGCCGTTTGCTGGGCATGCTTGCGGCGCCTGCTACCTGGTGCATCGTCGTTAGCTGGTTGGTTGCCGTGGTTGCAGAGTCAGCGTGCAACTCGAGGGGGAGCAAGCCGCTTGCCGTGTTCGGCGTGGTGCTTGCGGCCGCCTTGTTGGTTGCTGGAGCATTCGTTGCAGCGTGGTTTGAAGCGGGCATGGGTGGCGTGGTGGCTCCGAGGCCCGGTTTGATCGTTCCCATTGCCGTTTCGGCTGCGATTATGCTGTTCGTGGTTGCCGTCCTCCGCAAATAAATTGCGTTGGGTTCCCGAGATCGTTTCGACGCGTGGGCGTTGGGCGCTTGTTCGATTGGCGTTGGACTCCTGTTGGATTCCTGTTGGAGCGGCGATGGATGGCTGCTCTGACTTGTAAACTTTCTTCATCGATCGGTGCAATGCGGACTATACTTACCGCCAAGATAACTTCTGCGAAAGCATTCGATGAAAGAAGGACCTGATGACCGATCAGACTACCAATCTTCCCGCGCTGTACAAGCGCGAAGGCGACTATATCCCGCGTGTTGCGGCCGTTCATGACCTGTGCGGTTACGGCAAGTGCTCGCTTGGCGTGGCGATTCCCGTTCTTTCCGCGGCAGGCTGCGATGTCTGCCCCGTGCCGACCGGCCTGTTCAGCAGCCACACGGCGTTTCCTGGCTTCTACATGCACGACACCACTAATATCCTGCAGGACTACATCAACGCTTGGAAGGGCATCGGCGTTGAGATCGACGCCATTTACAGCGGCTTCTTGGGTGCGCCTGAGCAGGTCGATCTGATTCGCGAGTTGTATGCCATGTATCCCAACGCACTGCGCGTGGTTGACCCTGTTATGGCTGATCATGGCAAGGTTTATCCCACCTACACGCCCGAGCTGTGTGCCGCTATGGCCGAGCTTGCCGCGGGTGCTGACATCCTTACCCCGAACCTGACCGAGGCGGCCATCATTTTGGGCGAGCCTATCGGCGATGATTGGGCGGGCACTGACATCTCTGACGAGGAAGCTCATCGTATCGTTGCTGCGCTGGTCGCCAAGGGAGCCAAGCATGTGGTGCTGAAGGGCATTCAGCGCGAGGGCGAAAACGTCATCCGCAACTTCGTCGGCGGCGTTGACTGCGAGACTCACGAGCTTTCGAACGAGTACCTGCCGTACATGCTGCACGGCACCGGCGACGTTTACGCTTCGTGCCTGCTGGCAGCTATCATGGCTGGTCGCACGCTTGACCAGGCTGTTCGTTTCGCAGGCGACTTCACGCACGACGCGATGATCGTCTCTGCGAAGCAGCCCAACTTTCAGGAGCGTGGCGCTTCCTTCGAGCTGCTGCTTGGCCAGGTCACCGATCTGCTGAAGTAGCGATCGCGAAAACGATCATGTGAACTTGCTTGACCGCCTTGGTTGTCTTCGGACTGCCAGGGTGGTCGGTTTTTGCTCTGCAGCCCCTCGATTTTTTGAATCGAGATGCAAAGAAAAAACCGACGTCGCTCTTTTTCTTGACGTCGGTTTTCGTTTTCTAGTTGTCGCGCTGCGGCATCCAGCGCGGTTTTCGCCTTCGCATGTTACTTGGCGCGACGAACGGTTGCTTTCTTGATCTCGGGCTTCTTCTCCTCGACGGGGGCTGGTTTGGCTTTCGACTTAGCGGGGGCCGTCTCCTCTTCCTTCTCGTCGTCATCGTCGTCGAAAAGTGACCACTCGTCGTCGGTTTTGGGACCGCGGTCCTTGTAAACCGAGCGGGTCTTGCGCTCCATAATGACGCAAAGAATCAAGCTGATAATCAGTCCTGCGGCAACAAGAATGCCGATGCCGGTGTAGGTTTCGAACAGGAAATGGTAAATGGCGCCTGCGTCCATGTGACCCGCCTTATCGTTGCATTGCCAATGGTTCTTCTGATGTCCGCCGCCCATCTTACCATTCTTGGTATCGCTCGGGTTGCTGCCGTCTGCCGCTTTCGTGCGTTCAGCGCAACTTTGCGGGTGGGACGCGATCCAAGGCGCTATACTTCAACAACATATCTGCAATCGTTTAACCAGCTAGTGGGATCGTCGTCAGGTCAAGCCGCAGCGCGGCAAAACCGGGCGCCTGGTCCAAAAAGGAGCCTCATCATGCTAGACCTTCGCTATGTTCGCGAGAATCTCGAGGAAGTTGCCGCTGCCACCGAGAGTCAGCATTCTTCCTTTGACAAAGAGGCTTTCGCGAGCCTTGACGAAGAGCGTCGTCAGGCAATCGTGAAGGAAGAGGCCCTTCAGGCCGAGCGCAACACCATCTCGAAGCAGATCGGTCAGCTTCTTGCTCAGAAGAAGACCGAGGAAGCTGAGGCCGCCAAGGCTCGCGTTGCCGAGATCAAGGACGAGCTTCCCCGCGCCACTGCCGAGCGCGAGGCAATCGACGAGAAGCTGAACGACATCCTGCTGCGTATCCCGAACATCCCGTCCGAGACCACGCCCGTCGGCGAGGACGAGAACGACAACCCCGAGGTTCGTCGTTGGGGCACCCCGCGCGACTTCGAGGCCGAGGGCTTCGGGATGAAGCCGCACTGGGATCTTGGTGCCGACCTGGGCATCATCGATTCCGAGCGCGCCAGCAAGCTTGCTGCAAGCCGCTTCGTCGTTTTGGCCGGTCAGGGTGCTCGTCTTGAGCGCGCCCTCATCAACTTCATGGCCGACACGCATACGTCGCGTGGTTTCAAGGAGTGGTGGCTGCCGGCCATGGCCAACGAGAAGACCATGACGGGCACCGGCCAGCTCCCCAAGTTCGAGGAGGACATGTTCCACACCCGCGAGGGCTTGTACATGATCCCCACCGCCGAGGTTCAGCTTACCAACCTGCATGCCGGCGAGGTTCTTGAGGCCGCCGACCTGCCGCTTCATTACTGTGCTTTTACTCCGTGCTTCCGCGAGGAGGCTGGCAGCGCTGGCCGCGACACCCGTGGTCTGATCCGCGTGCATCAGTTCGACAAGGTCGAAATGGTCAAGTTCGCCAAGCCCGAGGAAAGCTACAACGAGCTTGAGCTTATGGTCAACGACGCCGAGTTCATCCTTCAGCAGCTCGGTCTTCCGTACCGCGTTATCAACCTGTGCACCGGCGACCTGGGCTTCTCGGCTGCAAAGACCTACGACCTCGAGGTTTGGCTGCCTTCCTACGGCACCTACAAAGAGATCTCTTCGTGCTCGAACTGCGTCGACTTCCAGGCGCGTCGTGCGAACATCCGTTATCGCGACCCCGAGAACTTCAAGGGCACGCGTTACGTCCACACGCTGAACGGCTCAGGCCTTGCGGTTGGTCGCACCATGGCTGCCGTGCTCGAAAACTACCAGCAGGCCGACGGCACCATCAAGATCCCCGAGGTGCTGGTTCCCTACATGGGCGGCGCCGAGTATATCACGGTCCAGAAATAGCTTTGAATGGCCGATCAGGTCGATAAAAACAGCGGGGTCGGCAAAGACGCCGACCTCGCTTCACGTGTGCCCAATGTGATCTCGATCCCCGAGATCACAAGCGTTTCTGTGCCCGAGCTCGAAGCCGCTGTTCCTGTCCCCGATCTCGCAAAGAGCACTCCTCAGCCTGCCGATTTGCCAGGAGCTTCCGCGTCAAGCGAAGGTAATGCGAAGGCCGCCGATCATGAGGGTGCGTCTCGCGGCGAATCCCAGGCTGCCCCTGCAGCTGCTTCCGCTGTGGCTTCCAAACTCGAAGAAACCCCTGATGGCAGTAGTGAATTCAAACTTGACCCCTCGCGTCCCAGCGTTAAGGACTTCGGTCGTCGCGCGAAGGTCAAGGGCAAAAGGGGCAGGAAGGGCACTTCCGCGAAAGAGGACGCCTCGAAGCAGAATTCCGCTAAGGAGGGTTCTGCCAAGAGCGCTGTTCTTCGAAAGCGCTTGATTGCTGCCGGCTTGGTCGTTCTGGTTATCGCGGTTGTCGCCCTTGGTGTGTCCTGGGCGCGTTGGTGGCGCTTCGACGATACGCAAGATATCCAAGGCCAGTGGTTCTCGGCCAACACGACAGGCACGGCGATTGTGAACGTGGACGGCGAGACCATTCGCCTTGCAAGTGATGTTGCTTACTCGTACACGTTGGACACCACTGCGAAAACCATTCAATACGACTTCGGTCCCATGCACGGTCAGGGCCGTTATTGGTTCTCGGACGACCGCTCGACGCTGGTCATTGCCGACGGAACGGATTTCACAACTACGTCCACGCTGCTTGAGGATATCGCGCTGTGGTGGAAGGGTCTGTTCGCATCTATCACCGGTGCCGAGAAACCCGTTTTGCAGAGCGACAACTCGATTTGCCTTACCCGAACCGATCCAAGCGTTTCGCAGGCGGTCGAAGCGGAAACTTCCGCTAACGTAGGTATGGGTGCCGGCGCCGAAAGCGACGCGCAGAAGGTGACCGAGGCCCAACAAAAGGCCCAGCAAGAGCAGCAGGAACGCCAGGCCCAGCTGGCTGCCCAGAAGCAAGAAGAGCAGGCTTTGAATGAAGCAGCCACCGATCAGCAGCAAGATGCCGAACAGGTAGAGGCTGCGGGCGAGCCGGCATCCGAGCAGCCTGCCGATAGCCAGCAAGTCGATCAGTAGGTCTGCGATGACCTGCGATTCTGGTATGAGTGTTCCCACCAAGTCGATTTCGGCAACGAGGATCGTCGTGCAGGATGGCCGTCTTGTTTGCGAAGTGATTATTTCTGATCCCGCAAAACGCTACTGCACGCCTAGGCTTGCAAACAGGGTGCGCACGGCGTTTCCCGACATTGTCGAGCATGTCTGCGTGAACGGCGTTTCCGACAAGTTCGTTACGGTTATGGATTCAACCTCGGTACCTCATTTGTTTGAGCATTTGATGATCGACATTCAGGTGCACGATGATCGCGCCGAAGCAGATGCCTCTTTCGTCGGCGCAACCGAGTGGCTTGACGAATCTGCCGGAACGGCACTCGTGCAGGTAAGCTTCGTTGACGATCTTTGCGCGCTGCAAGCTTTGAATAAATCACTCGATTTCCTGAACGCCGAGCTTTTGCGTTAAGCGAGAGAAGGCGAACGGCGTCTTGTTTGTTGGGCGACGGGCGCAGTGAAATGCTGGGCGCCAAGCGAGGTGGATGCTGGGCGGCGTCTGGTGGAATTGCCTGCGATATCTCGACAACAATTAGACGAAAGCTTGACGGAAGTTGGGTGAAAAGCAACAAGTTTCCGCTGGTAGTACAACTAAAAACCAGCGCGAATCAAACAGCCGTCCAACGCCGATTCATTGCCATTTCGACAGGTTTCCAGCGCAAGTAAACCGATTGGTAAAACCCTGTGATTGCACGCGGTGAGCCAAGCGCACGGTGTATATAATGGGGTATCGAAATTCGTTCAAGGAGGAACTCATGGCTAAGCTTGGTCCTTTCATTGTAGGTGGCGTTATTGGCGCCGTTGCAGGTCTTCTGTATGCTCCCCGCGCTGGCGCTCAGACGCGTGCTCTTGTTAGCGAGAAGGTCAACGCCGTTTGGGGCGAGGCTTCCGATTTCGCTCAGTCTGCGGGCGTTGTAGCTCCTGGCGTTGTCATTCAGGATGTTGCCGCCAACGCTCAGGCTGTTGCTCAGAACGTTCAGGCCAAGGTCCAGGGCGTCGCTCAGGTTGCTCCCGAGCCCGAGCCCGTGGTTGAGACCGACAACGATGACCTCCGCGAAAAGATCGAGGCCGCCCGCGAGCGCATCGCCGCTCAGGTAGTCAAGAACGCCGAGGAGTCTCAGGCTCAGGTTGCCACCCCCATCGAGACTGCTCCAGTCGAGGCGCCTGCCGAAGCCCCCGCCGCCGAAGCAGCCAAGACCCCTGTCGAGTAGGGTTCTTGCGAACAAATTTAGAATCAAAGCGCGGTTGCCTTTCGGGGTGGCTGCGCTTTTCTCTGTTGTTGAAGCCGTTGGGTGTAAGGAAAGGCTATGGCCAAGCTTCTCTTGTCGAATCAAAAAATCGTTTCCACCAAGGAATACACGGGTGTCCGCGTTGTTGAGGCGCGTAAGAAGAACGACAAGCACATTGGCAAGGTGGGCGGTTTCGTCTTCCATCCCACCGAGAAGCGCGTTGTGGGCTTCATCGTCAAGCGCCCCGACCTGCTGCTGATGTTCCATCGCAAGGACGCGTTCGTCGCGCTTGACGGTTTTCACATCGAAGACGGTCGCGTGATGATCAACGATGACAAGGCAGCCACCGGGAACGCGGCGGTCAAGCGTCTTGGCCTTGATTGGGACAACTGCGTGCTGTGGCTGGGCATGCCCGTTATGACCAAGTCGCAGCAGATGCTCGGCTATGTGGGCAGCGTCCTGTTCGATATCCACACAGGTGAGGTCGAGTCGCTTGAGGTTGAAACGGGCGCTATCAACGATGCAATTGTCGGTCGCATGACCATTCCCGTGGACATGGTGAAGGGGTTCAAACGCGGCGTTGGTGCCGAGATCGCGCCTATGGACGAGCGCGGCGCCGCGGCCGAAGTTGCCGAGCTGGGCGCCATCCTTGTTGACGACGCAGCTGCCGAGATCAAAACCGAGGGCGGCGCTGCTGCGGCAGCGGGTGAGGCTACGGCGGTTGCAGCCGATAAAGCGCGCAAGGCCGTCGACAACGTAAAGCCCAAGGTTCAAGAGGCGAAGCAGGCTACCGAGGCTGCCGTCGAGAAGGGTATCCATGCGACGGGCAAGCAAATCGGCAAGGCCCAAGGTATGTTCGGCGCATTTAAGGACGAGTACAACAAGGCCTTGAACGAAGGTTCCGGTGAAGAACTCGTCGCGCCGAAACAGGTGGCTGCGCCGAAAAAGGAAGCAACGAAGTCGGCCGAAAAGCCTGCTACGAAGCCGAAGAGCGTGACGGCGTCGAAACCTGCAGCGAAGCCCGCTTCCAAATCCACGGCGAAAACCAGCGCAAAGCCCGCCGCAAAGAAAGCGGCTTCGAAGTCGTCCGATGACGTGGCGAAAAGCATCGGCCAGCACCTTGGCAAAACCAAAGGTATGTTCGCGGCTTTCAAGGAAGAGTTCGACAAGGCAAGCAAAGAGGACTAATCGCTGGTTGCTTGGCTTGCTTGCAGTTGGGGCGGCGGTTCCTTTGGTTTGACTCGGCGTTGGCGCGGTGTGGCAAATTCGTTTGAGACGCGAAAGAATTTGCTTGCGGGTTGGCGGTGGTTTTAGGCGGGGCTGTTGGATTTTGCCGACGAGCTTGCCCTTTCATGACGGATTGATTGCAGAATCCCACAGATTCATACGTTGTGAGTATCATGTCCTTGTCGTCATAGGAGGGCATTATGGCTAACGATAAGGATGGATACTGGCAAGGGATGTACACCCCGCCGTCGAACGGGCAGGCGAATCCGTCGCAGACCCCTTCTCAGCCCGAGCCGCCGTCTGGTTTCGACTCTTCGCAGCAGTGGCAATCGCCCAATGGGCAAACTGGCCCGCAGTCTTATCAAAATGCCTACCAGCAGCCCAACCAACAGGCTAATTACCAGCAACCTGGTTATCAGCAGCCGGGTTACCAGCAGCCTTACGGTCAGCCGTACAATCAGGTAGCCCCCAAAGACCACATCGCTGCGGCGTTACTGGCCATCTTCCTGGGAACGCTTGGCATTCATAAGTTCTATCTGGGCTATAACCAAGCGGGCTTCATCATGTTGGCAGTCAGCATACTGGGAAGCCTGTTCACCTTCGGTTTGGCGGCTATGGTCATGGGCCTTATCGCCTTCATCGAGGGCATCATCTATCTGGTGAAAAGCCAACAGGAATTCGACTCGATCTACGTTTACAACAAGAAGGAATGGTTCTGACGAACCGTTCCTTCTTTTGATTTCGGCCCCGGCGGGTGCGATGCCGTTCGATCATGGCGGGTGCGGAGTCTTTCGGGCTCGCTGGCGCGACGGCGCGAGCCTGTGGTTGCGATGACGCAAGCTCGCTGACGTGGCAGCGCGAGCGTGACGAGAGCGAGGACGTATCCCGCAGTCGTCCGGCCAAAAGCCGCCGACCGTTTCGTCTGGCGATGCTCCCCAAAGGGTCTATCGCTTGCACTGGACTATTCGGTACAATAAGAAACGCCGTGCGTTAGCAGGCAAACCACTCACTCTCTTAGGAGGAAAATATGCCAACCATCACTCGCGATCAGGTTAAGGTGCCGGTAGACGTCTCTCCGGAAATGCGCGATGTGTATATCGAGAACTACATGAAGGCGACCTGCGGTACCGGTCGTTTGATGCTGTTCGCATGCGACCAGAAGGTCGAGCATCTCAACAAGGACTTCTACGGTGAGGGCATCGACATTTCCGACAGCGATCCTCAGCACCTGTTCGACATCGCCGAGCAGGGCACCATCGGTGTCATGGCTGCTCAGCGTGGTCTGGTTGCCATGTACGGCGCCGATCATCCTGAGATCAACTACCTGGTCAAGATGAACTCCAAGACCAACCTGGTCAAGACCGCTCAGAGTGATCCGTATTCCCCGCAGCTGCACGACCTCGAGGCTGTTCTGGCCATGCGTGAGAACGGCGTGAACATCGTCGGTCTTGGCTATACCATCTACCTGGGCAGCGAGTACGAATCCACGATGATGGCCGAGGCTGGCCAGCTCATTGCCGAGGCTCATGAAGAGGGTCTGCTTGTTGTCCTGTGGATTTACCCGCGCGGCGCTGCCGTTACCGACGAGAAGGCTCCCGAGCTTATCGCCGGCGCTGCTGGCGTTGCCCTGTGCCTGGGCGCCGACTTCGTCAAGGTCAACCCGCCTGCAGCTCTTGAGGGCCAGACCTCTGCTGAGGGCTTGGCTATCGCTTCCCGCGCTGCCGGCCGCACCGGCCTGGTTTGCGCTGGCGGTTCCAAGGCCGACGCTCACGACTTCCTTACCAGCCTTCACGACCAGATCCACATCGGCGGTGCTTGCGGCAACGCAACCGGCCGTAACATCCATATGCGCTCCACCGAGGAAGCCGTTCGCCTTACCAAGGCAATCAGCGCCATCACCTTGGCCGATTACTCCGTCGAGGACGCCGAGGCTGTCTTCAACGGCGAGAAGGACTTCACCCTGTAGTTCTTCTCCTGTGGCAATTTGCAGAATGCTTCAACCATTTAGGAGCTGCCTTCGGGTGGCTCCTTTTTCGTTTCCTGAACGTTGCGCATTTGTAAAAAATGTTCGAAATACGCAGCAGAAACAAGGAGATGGGGCGCATCCCGTTGAATTGAAATTAATCGGGGGTAAACTGACAATCCCGATGTGAATACGTAACGGTTCCGTTACAAGGGCGTCATTGGAACAAGAAAAGCGAAGGGCCAAAAAGCCTGCGCTTGCCATACCGCAGCAATTTCTCACCCTGAAATTACTGCGGTATGGACGATGTCTCCTTAGCGAATCGCGCAGATTCATCTCGACGATGCTTGTGCAATCAGAGAGAGGCTGGTTCAGCGTTGTCTTCGACGAAAGACAACGTGCTTAACAGCTTGCTTGCCGCGCACGAGGCGTGGTTCGACGTCAGTCGCAACCAGGAATTCGCGGGCAGGGTGTTTCCCGGTTATGCGGAGTTCCATACGCGTGGCGAGCAATACGTGCTGGTTAAGCGCGCGAAACTGTGGGAAGTCGCTTCCCACGAGTACATCTTTTTCGCCGAGAGCGATTACCTTACTGCGCCCGAAATCTCCGAGCTCATCGAGTTCGTGAAAACCCAGGGCATCAAAAAGGTGAACCCCGATGAGCCAAACCACATGCAAAGCTTCATCTCGCTGGTCGTCATAACCGACGCCGCCGACGACGAGGCTTTGAAAATCGCCCGCAAAGCAAGGTTCCGCAAGAACTTCAAGCTGGGCCTGAACGGTTGGGCCGACCTTCGTGTTGCCATCCTTGACCTGAAAAGCGCAAGCGTCATCACCAACGCCATGGGCAAAGAGATGAAGAAGACGCTGGAAAGCAATTTGCAGGCTTCTCTTTCTTAATGCCCTGACGCCAGGAACAGGTTTAAGGAAGGAACATCAACCATGAACGCAATGATCTTGCTGATCGTTTGCGCCGCGATCCTCATCTGCGGATACATCTTCTACGGAGGATGGCTCGCGAAGCAGTGGGGCGTCGATCCGAATCGTCCCACACCGGCTCACGAATACGAGGACGGCGTGGATTACGTCCCCGCTCCTCCGTATGTCGTTTTGGGCCACCATTTCTCGTCCATTGCGGGCGCCGGTCCCATCAACGGCCCTATTCAGGCTGCTGTTTTCGGCTGGGTCCCCGTTGTGCTATGGGTGCTGATCGGCGGCATTTTCTTTGGCGCCATGCACGACTTCGGTGCGCTCTTCGCCTCGATTCGCCACAAAGGTCATACGCTGGCGTCGATCATCGAGGAGAACATCGACGAATCGGCGAAGAAGTTGTTCTGCATCTTCTCGTATCTCACGCTGCTGCTGGTGGTTGCTGCGTTCTCGTCCATCGTCGCGAACACGTTTGCTTCCACGCTTGCTAAGCCCAGTGTGGCGAATGAGCAGACTGCGTCGATTTCCATCCTGTTCATTGTTGCTGCCATTATCTGGGGCCTGCTGACGCGCGGTCGCAAGCTTCCAGCTGCTTTGAACATCGGTATGGCTATTGTCGTGATCGTGGCAGTAGTCGCCATCGGTTTCAATTTCCATCCGTTCCAGTTCGATTACAACACGTGGATGATCGTCATTGGCGTGTATATTTTGGCTGCGTCCGTCGCGCCGGTTTGGATTCTTCTTCAGCCGCGCGATTACCTGTCCAGCTATCTGTTGTACGGTATGATCGCCCTTGCCGCGTTCGCCGTTCTTGGCGCTGGCGTGGTTGGTGCTGTTGACAACCTGCAGATCCCGGCATTCACGGGCTTCTTCGCTACCAATCAGGCGTACGACGTTGCCACGGGTGCTGCCATTGTGGACGAAACCGGCAAAGCTGTTATCAACAAGGCTGCCCAGGGTGGTTTTCTGTTCCCGGCTTTGTTCGTCACCATTGCATGCGGCGCGATTTCGGGCTTCCACAGCCTGGTTGCGTCGGGCACCACGTCCAAGCAGATCGACAAGGAGGGTCAGGCTCAGCCCATCGCTTACGGCGGCATGCTGATTGAGTGCTTGCTTGCCGTGATCTCGCTGTGCGCTGTCGGCTTCGTGTGGGCCAAGTACGCGGCGGGCGGGTTCGCCTCGCCGACGCAGGTTTTCGCGCAGGGTCTTTCCCAAATGCTGGGTTGCATCCCTGGTTTGGCGGCGACTGAGGACATCGCGTACTCGCTGCTCATCCTTTCTATTTCGGTGTTCTGCCTGACCTCGCTTGATACGGCTACGCGTCTTGCTCGTTACATGTTCCAGGAGCTGTGGACGCCCGAGGGGAAGACCCTCGATCAGCTTACCGGCGTGCACAAGTTCTTTGCCAATCAGTGGGTTGCCACCATCGTGACGGTTGTTATCGGCGTGGTGCTGGGCCTTACGGGTTACACGCTGATCTGGCCGCTGTTCGGCGCGGCTAACCAGCTGCTGGCCGCACTGGCGCTGCTTTCGGTTTGCGCATGGCTTGGCAATGCAGGTCGCAACAACAAGATGTTCTACATCCCCATGGCGTTCATGATGCTGGTTACCTGCACTTCGCTCTGCATGACCGTGCAGGCGAAATTCGTGGCACTTGCAGGCGGTGCGATCACGATTGCGAATGTGCTCCAGTTCGGTTTGGGCATCGCGCTGCTTGTTCTGTCTGTCATTCTTGCGGTGAAGGCTGTCAAGGTGATCTTCAAGAAGAAGGATGCCGCAGCGGCGTAGCGGTTGCGGCATGACGGCTGCGCTTGCGCGGGGTGACCGCCGTGGTGCGGTTGCGCGAGTGCGATAGCGTGACGTGGAAGCGTGCGCACCCGTTGGCTTTCGGCTGCGGAAATGAGTTCAAGGACGGCGTCTGGGTTTCCAGGCGCCGTTTCGTTGTTAAGCGATATTCGCATATGAAAAAGAAAAATCGGCTGACCGGATTTCCGATCAGCCGATTTCTTGTTTGGAATGGTGCCCGAGGCGAGAGTCGAACTCGCACGTCTTTCGACAACGGTTTTTGAGACCGCCGCGTCTGCCATTCCGCCACTCGGGCGCAGCAACCGATTATAGCGGAACAATTTGCATGCGTCGAGAGAACACCACATACGTGCTAGGATTATGCAGAAATGCGGTTTGAAAAAGGAGCACGCTATGGCGAATGAAGAAGCACGATTCGAATTTCCGCAGAGCGACCGGCTTGAAACCCAGATAGAAGGCTACCTTGCCGACAATTGGGAGCAGGTTCTGTCCGACATGGAGCGGCTCATCGCCGTACCCAGTTTTGAAGAGCTTGAGAAGGCGGCCCCCGGTGCGCCTTACGGCCCCGGCCCGCGTGAATCGCTTTCGGTTGCCTTGGACATCGCCCAAGGCTACGGCTTCGAAGCTCACGACGTTGACGGCTATATCGGCTATGCCGACGCGAGCGGCGCATCGGGCCAGCAGCTGGGAATCATCGGTCACACCGACGTGGTTCCGGCAGGCCCTGGTTGGCATTTCGAGCCGTATGCCCTCACACGCAAGGACGGCTACCTGCTTGGTCGCGGCACCAGCGACGACAAGGCCCCCATTTTGCTTGCGCTTCATGCAGCGAAGTTTTGGATGGATGAAGCCGCACGTCAGAAGGTTGCTCTTCCGCATGATATTCGCATCTTGTTCGGTGCGAGCGAGGAAACGACCATGTCGGACGTTGCGTACTACCGTAAACGCTTCGACGACCCTACGTTCCTGTTCACGCCCGATGCCGATTTTCCGCTTGGCTACGGCGAGTCGGGATGTTGCGTTGGCGTGCTGAAGAGCGCGCCTATTGAGGACGGCTCCATCGTGGAAATCGCAGGCGGCGCGGCTGCAAACGCGGTTCCCGGATTGGCTCATGCGGTGGTTCGCCTGCCCGAAGGTGCGGCGGCTCCGGTTTCCAGCGACCCCCGCATTGCGGTTTCACCGGCAGGGGACGGCCTGGTGAAGATCGAAGTTCATGGCAAGAGTGCTCACGCCTCCACGCCCGAGCTTGGTGAAAACGCTATCGCAATTCTTGTTGGATTCCTGTTGGAAAACGGCTTGGGAAACGATGGGGAGCGCACGTTCCTGAAGCTCGAGCGCGATCTTTTGAGCGCGACCGACGGATCGGGCGTGGGTATCCAAGCTGCCGACGAGCACTTCGGCCCGCTTACTGCGGTTGGCGGCGTCATCGGCATGGAGGGCAACCGCATCACCCAAACGCTTGACTGCCGTTATCCCACCACCACGACGGCCGATGCGATCACCCAGCAGATGACGAAAGTCGCTGTGCAGATCGGCGCCGAATACGTTGCGAAGCTGGACAAGGTTCCGTTCCTTATGAACCCGGAAAGTCCTGCAGTCAGCGCACTGATGACCGCTTACAACGACGTGACCGGGCAAGATGCGAAGCCGTTCGTGATGAAGGGCGGCACGTACGCGCGTCTGTTCTCGCACGCGGTGAGCTTCGGCCCGCAGTTCCCCGATGAGGTGAAGCCCGCGTGGGTTGGCGGAATGCACGGCCCTGATGAGGGCGTTTCGGAAGAGGGGATGAAGCGCGCGTTCCGCGTGTACGTTCGTGCAATCGGAAATCTGTTGGCATTGGAAAGCCTCGCGTAGAGCGCGTTTGCCATACTGAAACAAACAATGGGCGCCTTCGCAGGCGCCCATTTTGACGTATGGCTGGAGTAAGTGACTGCGTGCCGGAACCGCTTGGTGTCGCCTTAAAGACGACGGCCTCTTCTATTCCAAGAATTCGACCACGCCGGTGTCAGTGTGGTACAGCGCGCCGATGACGCGCAAGCCGTTGTTGACCTCGTCGTCGCGTAGCTGCCGGCTTTCCTCGATGCGCTTCACGCTGTGCGCGACGTTCATCAGGCACGCCGTTGCCTCGTCGGCCTCATCGCCAATGGCATCGCTGATCTCGTCGGTGATGAACTTCACGGTACCGTAGGGCTCGTGGTGCATCGCGGCATCGACCGCGCCGCAGCCGGTATGCCCCAGCACAACAACCAGCTTGCAGTTCAGGTGGCTCTCGGCGTACTCGACGCTGCCCAGCTGATGGTTGTCCACCACGTTGCCTGCCACGCGGATGGTGAACAAGTCGCCGATGCCTGCCGAGAAGATGGCTTCGGGGATGACGCGCGAATCGGAGCAGGCAAGCACGATGGCGAAGGGATGCTGGCCTTCTTCAAACGTTGAGCGCCTGATCTGCGGAGATACATCGCCTTGCGCGGTTTTCGCTTCAAGGTAGCGTGCGTTTCCCTCGCGAAGGCGCTTGATGGCTTCGTCTGCGCTCACGACGTTGGTGGCGCCGTGCTTGTCGTTCATGTTCGTGCTCATATGAATCGCCTCTTGCTAATGTGCGCTCGGGCGGGCTGTGACTGAGTTATGCGCGCGAGCTGCGCGAGCCAACCCCGCCTGTTTGCCGCGCAGCACCCGCTGCCGTTTCTTCAGGTCCCCAGTTTAGCGAAGCGCATCGCGTGCGTCGAAAATCGCCGTGATCAAATTCTCAACCAGTTCGCGATTTTCCTCACAGTCGGGAACCCCCGCCATGACGCTGACGACGTAGGTGCGCCCGTCAAGCTGAATGACCCCGGCATCGCACACGCCGTTGAAGTCGTAGTCGTAGTCGCTGCCCGAGCACCAACCCGCTTTGTTCCGAACGGTGGCGCCCAGCGGGTCAACCACGTCGCGCAGGAACGAGACGGTGGTTTCGCCGCACAGGGACGACAGCCACTGCGCTGCGTCGCCGCCCGTTTGCCAGTAGTTGTGCATCTCGGTCCAGATCTTCAGCGAAGATCGGACGCTGTACCAGGGGAACCACGAGTCGGGCGTGTAGGCCGCATCTTGAATGCCCAGCTCATCGACCCATTCGTTGTAGCCGTTAGCATCGTACATGCTGCGCAGCATCGCGAACGAGTCGTTGTCGGAGTTGCAGATTGCGTTCTCGATCAGGATCTTCGTGTAGCCGCCCGCGCCGAAAAGCTCGGCGCCGTCTTCGTCGGAAAGTCCGGGAATGGTGAGCTCGCCGTTTTCGACGTGTTTCTGGCAAAGGTACAGCGCGTATGGGGCCTTGAACGAGCTTGCGCCGTAAATCTGTTGGTCGAGGTTGTATCCGATGCCGCGGCCCGATTCCACGTCGTACATGCCGAATCCAACAGAAGCGCCGTCGAAGTTTTCAAGCGATGTGCGGATTGCTGACAAGTTCTTGTTGGAAAGCTCGGGGACTCGGGCGTCGGAGAGCGAGAACGCCACGATCCCGTCGGATTCGTCGATGTCGTCGAGCATCGACGGCAAGGGAGCGAAATCGCTGCTCGCCGAATCGCCGTTCGAGGAGATGTCGGCGGCATTGAAGGACGTGATCCCCAAGCTGCTTGCTGTTTTCGTCGAATCGAGGGGAGACGTTGCGGAACGAAGGCCGCCGGCCCCCTTCGCATATGCGATGGCGCCGAACGCGAAGATCACAGCAAGCGCCACGATGACGGCAACCGTCGCAGCGATCGCAGGAGCGTTCGAGCGCTTGACCGTGCTGATGTTCTCGCCATGCGCGCCGTACTGCGGCTGCGGGCTGGGCGCGGCGTGGCGGGGCTGGCGCTGCGGTTGCTGATGGGGCGGTTGTTGACGAGCGTGTTGCATGGGCGAAGGTTATCATGCCTTTCTTAAAAGAGGGTGAAATCAATTAACAAAGTAGCGTGATTCTGTCAAATCGTCTTATTTGCAACTGCCATAGAGCGTCTGTGGCAAAGCGCAAAACATTTTTCTGATCAGCGCGTTTCCGTTGAAAGAAAGAATGCCGTTGCTAACATAGCCATCGGTGAATTGAAGGGGATGACATGGAGGGCGCTGTCACGATGAAAACCAATACGGAAACCGATGTGAAAGCCAACACGGGGGCGGGTTCGTTTGCCGCTGCCGTCAATCCAAACGATATCGTTCTTGACGGCATGAATCGCAAGGCGATGTCGGTCAAGCGCATCGCGTGCCTGTTGGTTGGTTTGGTGACGCTGTTCTTCATGGGCCTTATTTTCGCGTGGTCCATTTTCGCCACGCCTATCGCCAACAGCACGGGTTGGGACCCTCAGCTGCTGGCGCTTAACTTCCGCGTTGTCATGATCTGCCAAGCCGTTGGCTGCCTGGCTTCTTCTATGATCCAGCGTCAGTGCAGCGGCCGCCCGCGTGTCCCCATCTTCATCGGTGGCGCGCTTGTCCTGATCGGATTCCTTTCGGTTGGCGCTTTTTCGGGCCTGGGTATCGCCTCGGTGTTCGTGTTCTACGGCGGATTCGCCGCGTTCGGCGCGGGCATTGCCTTCAATGCCATCCTGACTACGGTGAACCTGTGGTTCCCCGACCGCGTGGGCGTTGTTTCCGGTCTTCAGATGTTCGCCTTCGGCGTTGCGTCGCTGATTTTGGGCGTGCAGATCGATGGTTTGATGAACGTAATCGGTTGGCAGACCGTTCTTGCCGGCTTGGGCATCTTGGTCTTCGCGCTGAACGTGGTCGCATCGTTTGTGATCAAGGCTTCGCCGGCGGGCATTGACGAAGTGTTCCGCGGAAAGGCCGCAAGCGCCAAGGCCGAGCCTGGTGACGGTCAGAACGCTGCCGCGAAGAACCCGCATTTCCTAACCGACTTCGGTGTTTCCAAGAAGTCCTTCGGCATCCCCGACATGCTGAAAACCCCCGTGTTCTGGCTTGGTCTTGCTTGGTTCGTCTGCGTTGCCAGCATCGGCCTGACCCTGATGGGCGAGTCGCGCCAGGATGCGCTTGCCCTAGGCACCGAGGCCACCTTGGCCACGCTCATCGTTGGCATGATCTCGCTGTTCAACGGCGGCGCCAGCATCGTGTACGGCTTCCTGCTTGACCGCTTCGGCCTGATTAACCACCTGCGCCTTACCACGGGCGTCTCGGTTGCGGGTATCTGCTTGGTTACCGCAGCGTGCTTCGCACAAAGCAGCCCGTTGTTCATCTTCGGTGCGTTGGTTGTGGCCGTGGGCTACGGTGGACTTCCCGTGTTCAGCACCACGTTCACGCTGAACCGCTACGGTCGTGCGCACTACGCCGAGAACTGCGCTGTTGGCACGGCCTTCCTGGTGCCCGCTTCGTTGGCCAGCATGATCTTGGCTCCGATCTTCTCGGGCTTCGGCGGCTTGGCGTTCATGTACGCCGGTTTCGTCGGCGTCATCCTGGTGGGCGTCGTCTTGCTGCTGGCTTTCTCGCGCCGCTACCGCAAGGACATGATCGACCTGGTGTAACTGCGGACAAAGAATTCGCGAACGTAAGGGACTCGTTTCGGCGGGTCCCTTTTTCGATGCGGCTGCGCGGTCGTGGTATGCTAGTTCGCAGCTATTGTTCTTAATTGGCGAAGTGCCTGATCGCAGTGATGCCGTTCGTTGCGACAAGCGCGGATCAGACAGTTTATGGCAGCCGAAAACAAAACTATCCAGGCAACGGAAGGCCTCGCAGCGTGCGAAGGCACGGCGGAAATCGTCAAGGGCACCGCTGCCGAAATCGAGCCTCAGATCATCGCATGGCGAAGGATGTTTCACCGCCACCCCGAGCTCAGCGGCGCCGAGCTGTTCACGTCGGCGGCCATCCGTGCCGAGCTTGACAAGTTGGGGGTCGAATTCGAGGTTCTGCCTACCACCGACGAGGTGAAGGGCGCGGGCATCGTCGCCACCATTAAGGGAACCGCTCCCGATGCGTATGACGCGGCCGGAAACCCCAAACGCCGTGTCGCCCTGCGTGCCGATTTCGATGGTCTGCCCATTGCCGAGCGAACCGGCTTCGATTTCGCTTCGGAAAACGAGGGCATCATGCACGCCTGCGGCCACGACTGCCACATTGCCATGATGCTTGGCACGATCTCGATTCTCTCGCGCATGACCGATATGATTCACGGCGAGGTCCGCGTGTTGTTCCAGCCTTCGGAGGAGAATTCCACGGGCGCACGCTACATGATTGCCAACAACGTGCTTGACGGCGTCGATGCCATTTACGGCGCGCATATTTGGAGCGAAGTGCCGGCGGGCACGGTTTCGTGCGAGCCTGGTCAGCGCATGGCGAACTGCGATTGGTTTGAGATCGACATCAAGGGAATGAGCGCCCATGGCTCGATGCCCCATTTGGGAATCGATGCCGTTGTGGTTGGTGCAGCTATCGTGAATTCGATCCAGGTGCTGGTCAGCCGCGATGTTTCGCCGTTCGACCCGGTGGTCGTCACGATTGGCAAGTTCGAAGGCGGCGAAGCGCGCAACATCATCGCTGGCTCCGCGCACATGGAAGGTACCATCCGTACGTGGTCGCCGAAGCTTCGTGACGAGGTGCCGAAGCGTTTGGAGCACATCGTCGAGGAGATTGCCGATTCGTTGGGGGCCTCGGCCACGTTTTCGTACACGCACGGCAACCCGGGTTTGTCGAACGACCCTAAGTACGCCGAAGCCGCACGTCAGGCGGTTGTCGACGTGCTGGGTGAGGACGCCGTGGCAACGTATCAGGGCACGCTTTCGGGCGAGGACTTCTCGGAATTCTTGAACATCGTGCCGGGCGTGCTGGTATTTGTCGGAACGAACAACCCCGAGATCGGTGCCATTTACCCGCAACACAGCTGCAACTACACGATCGACGAGAGCGTGCTGGCGAAGGGTGCGATGGTTGCGGCGCAGTGGGCATGCGGCCAGTTGGCGTAGTGCTCACGGCTTGGCCGCACCGCTTCTCATGCGAACTTTTCGACGCGCTTCGGTTTCGGGGCGCGTTTTCGTTTCGCATGGCTTGGCCGCGCCGCACGGGTGCCCATTTGTGATCGTGCGCCCCCCGAACCCCGCTTACTTGTGTTGCCCTTGCTTTAATTAATTGGTGGAAATGCCCTTGCGAATCACAGAGCGGCGGATTTGTGGCATTATTGCACGTTGAGCACCTGCATGCAGGCTAGTTTGCAACTGAAGAAAAAACGTCGTACGCAATAGCAATCAGGATTCAACGAGGAGCATCAATGGGCCTTTTCTCCCGTTTCGAGAACAAGATGGAAGACACGGTGGAGGGTGCCGCCAATCGCATGGCGCAAGCGCCTATTTCGCCTGTCCAGATAGAGAAAAAAGCAGAGAAGCAGATGAAGCGCGAGACCATGGTCGGCGCTGGCAAGGAATTCGCTCCCACGCTTTACACCGTCTTGGTCAATCCTGACGACGACCAGCGTCTGTTCGGTTACTACCCCACGCTGGCCGGCGAGATCGAAACCTACCTTCAGGCCAAGGCCGTCGAAGAGGGCCTGGTTATGGATGGCCAGCCCCTGGTTCGCTTCATCGTTGACGATGGTTTGCGCCATGGCAAGTTCGACGTCATCGCCGAGCCTGTTGCCGCACCCATCGTCGCTCAGCTTCGCCAAGAGGAAATGGTGCGTTACGGTCTTGCGCCCGCGCCCGCTTCCCAGTATCCCCAGCCAGTTCAGGGCGCTTACGCCGATCCGTACCAGCAGCAGTACGCACTGCAGCAGAACGGCGGCTACTATGATCAGCCCCAGGGTGCATACGACGACTACCAGGGCGGCTATCAGGAAGATTATCAGCAGCCCGCTGCAGCCCCGCAGCAGGATCAGCCCCAGCGCGGTTCCAAGCCGCCGCTGCCTTACGTCCCCGAGGACGAGATCGACTACTCCATCGACTACGGTGAGTATACCTTCGACAGCGAGGACTTCGAGGATTACCGCGATAAGGCCGAGCAGGACGCCCGTTACGGCGCCCATCGTCGTAATGGCGCTCCAGCCGAAGCTGCCGCTGGCGCCGCTGCAGGCGCCGCCGCCGGTGCAGTTGCCGGTGCCGCCATCGGAACGGTCACTTCGCGCCCCGCAAGGGACGCCCAGGCTGCCGGCCCCAACACGGTTGGTTTCGCTGGCAATGCGGGCATGCCTGACCATCGCAATGTTCAGGCAAGGCTGATCAACATCGCGTACCAGCGCACGTACGACCTGGGTTCCTCTACGGTCACCCTTGGTCGTGAGTCCGGTAACGACATCGTCATCCAGGACATCAGCGCAAGCCGCAAGCATGCCCAGCTCACGTGCACGCCGCAGGGCGTTTGGGTCATCGCCGACCTTGGCTCCACCAACGGAACCATCGTCAACGGCGTTTCCATCGCCACGCAGCCGCTCCGTTCGGGCGACCGCATCGTCATCGGCAAGACCGAGTTCCAATTCGTTCAGTAGTCCGCTTAAACGGCCTGCTGGAACAAGCAGGCACAACGCTTTCACGGCTAGCAACCCTACATTAATCGCAAACCGCTAAACGAGGAGGCCCCATTGATAGACGTCGTTTTGCTCGTCGGACGTCTGCTGTTCGTGGCATTGCTGTACCTGTTCCTGTTCGCCATCGTGAAAACGGGAATCGGTCTGGTGCGCGGACAGCGCAAGAAAGAGCGCACCTGGAATCTTTCGGTCGAGAAAGGCCCTAAGGAACTGCGCGGCGTTTCCATCGTCGTGCGCGGGCCCGTTATCGTCGGCCGTTCCCCTAACGCAGACATCGTCATTGGCGCTGGCTACGTTTCCGCACGTCATGCGCGTTTTTCGCTGATGGGCCAGAACCTGTTCGTCGAGGATTTGGGATCTACCAACGGAACCGCCGTCAACGGCCAGCGCATCTCCGAGCCGTGCGCGTTGCGTAACAACGACGTCGTCAACGTTGGCGACGTCTCCATTCGCGTGAGGCATAGCTAATGGCTTCCGAGAAGAAAAGCACCGGCTCGTATCATTCAACGCCGCGAACCCGTCGCGGTGCCATCACTACGTTCGGCAGCCGCACGGACGTCGGTTGCGTGCGCGAGCAGAACGAGGACTCGCTGGTTGTCGCGCCGCCGCTGTTCGTCGTTGCCGACGGCATGGGCGGTCACGCCGCGGGCGAGGTTGCTTCTGAAATCGCCGTCGAAACCATCGCGAAAAACGCCCCCGAGCATCCCGACCCCGATGTTCTTGCCGCTGCTGTCGAAGAGGCCAACCGCGCCATCATCGACGCCGCTGTGGCAGGCGAGGGGCGTGCGGGCATGGGCACCACGTGCACCGCGGCCATGCTCGAAGAAGATCGCCTGGTCATCGCCCAGGTGGGCGACTCGCGCGCATATCTTTTGCATCACGGCCGTTTAAGCCAGATCACTCGCGACCATAGTTTGGTTGCGGCGCTGGTCGAGGCCGGCCGCATCACGCCTGACGAGGCGCGCGTCCATCCGCAGCGTTCGGTTATCACCCGCGCGCTGGGCAACGACCCCGCTACCAGGCCGGACATCTTCGAGGTGAACGTCGAGGCGGGCGACAGGTTGCTGCTGTGCTCCGACGGCCTTTCGGGCATGGTGCTCGACCACGACATCGAAGAGGTCATGAACCGCGTCCGCGACCCGCAGCGTTGTGCATCGCAGCTGGTCAACCAGGCAATTGCCGCAGGCGGTCAGGACAATGTCACCGTCATCGTCGCCGACGTGCAGGGCACGCGCGAAAAGCAGCGCCGCAAGCTTGCTCGTCGCACGAAGATGACGCTGTGCTTCGTCGCCGCGCTGCTCGTTTTGATCTTGGGTGGTACGGCATGGGGAACCAGCCAATACCTCAACCATGTTGCGTTCTTGGGCGACAGCGATGGAAAAGTTGCTGTATATCAGGGAGTTCCCGGTGAGATTTTGGGAGTTGCCTGTTCAAAATTGGTTGAAGAAACCGACGTGTCGGTGGCGGATCTTTCCAGCACCGCGCGCGGGAACATAGAAGAAGGCCTGCGCTGCGACAGCCTTGATGACGCGTACGACTTGGTCGAGTCGTACCGTGCCGACATCGAGGAACGCGCCGTTGCGAAGACGCCTTCCGCCGATGCCGAGAAGGCCGATTACGCTTCCGTGGGTTCTGCTGCTTCGGGCTCTGCGTCTGCGGCTTCGGGCGCGACGGGGGCTAGCGCGACCAGCACCGCCACGGGTGTCGCGCCCACCACGGGCTCGACCACGGCGAAGACGGGCGGTGCCCAATGACGCGCCGTAACCTCGAGCTTGCGCTTCTGTGCATCGCCGCCCCGTTCGTCATCGTGCTGTTCGCGATGCTTGCCATGAACGAGGGCCAGGTCTTGGGCTTCAAGGCCCTCGAAGTGCCCATCTGCCTGTTCATCGCATTCGTCATCGCCCATGTGGCAACGCGTTTCTTGGCGCCGGGCGCCGACCCTGCCATTCTGCCCATCACCTTCGCGCTGTCGGGCATCGGCATCGCGTTCGTCACGCGTCTGGCCCCGAACCTGGCAGAAGGCCAGGTCATGTGGCTGTTCGTGGGCGTTTTCAGTATGATCGTCATCTTGGCCATCTCGAAGAACTTCGAGAAGCTTGCCAACTACAAATACACGTTCATGGTTGTCGGCTTCATTTTGCTGCTGTCGCCGATTGTCCCGGGCCTTGGCCAAGAGATTTACGGCAGCCGCATCTGGCTGCATATCGGGTCGTTCTCGTTCCAGCCGGGCGAGATCGCGAAGATCGTGATCGTCCTGTTCTTGGCGGGCTATCTGGCTAAGAACCGCGAGCTGCTCAGTGTGTTCACCTACCGCGTGGGCCCGTTCCGCCTGCCCGATATCCGCACGCTTGCCCCCATGCTTCTTATGTGGGTGGTTGCGTTGCTCATCGTCGTGTTCGAGCGTGACCTGGGCAGCGCCATGGTGTTCTTCTTCGTCTTCTTGGCCATGTTGTATGTGGCCACGGGCAAGAAGTTCTACCTGATCGTGGGCGTGTTGATGATCTCTGTGGGCTTTGTGGGCGCGTTCTTCGCGTTCAGCCACGTGCAGATCCGCGTTAACAACTGGCTCGATCCTTTCGCCGACGCGCAGGGTACGGGCTATCAGATGGTGCAGGCGCTGTTCTCCATCGCCGACGGCGACCTGTTCGGTTGCGGCATCGGCCGCGGTTTGGCCGACCAGATCCCGGTTGTCGAGTCCGACTTCATCTTCGCGGCCATTGCCGAGGAGATCGGTCTTCTGGGCGCGGCGGGCGTTCTGCTGCTGTTCCTGAGCTTCGCCATCCGTGGCTTTGCGACCGCTGCCCGCGCGAAGAGCGACTTCGCGTCGTTCGTGGCCGTGGGCCTGACCACCACCATTGTCCTTCAGGCGTTTATCATCGTAGGTGGCGTCACGGGGCTTATTCCGCTGACGGGTCTGACTTTGCCGTTCATGAGCCAGGGTGGTTCATCGCTTCTGTCCAGTTTCATCGCAGTTGGATTCCTGTTGCGTTGCGGCGATGAGGCCACCGGCGTTGAGGCCGAGATGACCTCGGGCACGGGAATCGTCAGCTCGAACAGCGTCCTTGGCCGCGTAGCTTTGGGCAAACGTCTGACAAACGCCATCATGGTGTTCTCGCTGGCCTTCGTGGTTTTGGTCGCGAATCTAACGCTGATCATGGTCGTTCAGGCTAAGGACTATCAGACCATGCCGTCCAACAACCACACCATCGCGAAGCAAACGAACATCAAACGCGGTGCCATCACCACGTATGACGGCACGGTTCTTGCCGAAAGCGTGGACAACGGCGACGGAACGTATTCGCGCGTGTACCCCGCGGGCGATCTTGCGACCCACGTCATTGGCTACTACTCGCAGACGTACGGAACCAGCGGTATCGAGGCATCGCAGAACGATATCCTGCAGGGCAACCGCTCGTACGCCTCATGGAGCGACGTGCTGGCGGCCATGTCAGGCAGCAAGCAAACCGGCAACGACGTCGTGCTTACGCTGAACACTACCATTCAGCAGGCTGCTCAGGATGCGCTTGCGGGTCAAACTGGCGCATGCATCGTGATGGACCCCGAGACCGGCGCCGTGTTGGCCATGGCCTCGTCGCCTACATACAGCACCGCCGACTTCGAAAGCGTTATCAAGGCCAGCTCGAACGATTCCTCGTCCGGATCGCTGATCAACCGTGCAACGCAGTCGTTGTACGCACCGGGCTCAACTTTCAAGATGGTCACGCTGGCAACGGCGCTTGAGAACAACGTCGCCGACGAGAACACCGTGTTCGATTCGCCGGGCACGATGGAGATCGGCGGGGCGGCGGTCACCAACTTCGACAGCAACAACTACGGTCGCCAGACGCTCGCGCAGGCAACGGCGTGGTCTTCCAACACCGTGTTCGGCCAGCTCGGCGTTCAGATCGGCGCATCCGCGCTGGTGAAGGGCGCTGATGGGTTCGGCTTCGACAGCAAGATCAGCTTCGATTTGCCTACAGCTATGTCGCTGATGACCGACCCGAAGGAAATGACCACATGGGAAACGGCGTGGGCGGCTGCCGGCCAGCCCGTTGGCGCTCATTCCCAAATCGGCCCGTACGCAAGCGTTCTGCAGATGGCCCTGGTTGGCTGCGGCATCGCGAACGACGGCAAGGTCATGACCCCATACCTGGTCCAGAATGTGTACAACTCGAACGGCGAGCGCAGCTACACCGCGTCTCCCAGCGTCCTTTCGCAGGCTATTAGCAAATCCACTGCGGATCGCGTGAAGGAAGTGCTGAAGGGCGTCGTCTCGAACGGCACTGGCACCGCCGTTCAGATCTCGGGTGTCGAGATCGCGGGCAAGACGGGCACCGCCGAGACGGGCAAGGCCAAGGACGACAGCTGGTTCGTGGGCATGGCGCCTGCGGACGACCCGAAGATCGTGGTCGCTATCGTTCTTGAGCAAGATGGAACCGAAGGCGACGGCGCGGCAAAGGCGCGTCAGGTCATCATGACCGCATTGAAGACAGAAGGTTTGCTGTAGCAGCCGATTGTTGACCAGAAGATTCGTTGGGTAACGCGATTTGTTAACCAACAGGCAAGATTTAGATGAAAGGCGCGGTCGCGGGGCATTTTCAGAATATAATGTCTTGCGACCTTACAAAGGGGTTTTAAAGGAGCACCAAGGTGGCAGAGAATCTAATCGGGCGGACGTTGAACAACCGCTATCAAATCATCGAGCGTGTAGGCGTCGGTGGCATGGCAGAGGTTTATCGCGCCCAGGACAACGTGTTGGGTCGTACCGTCGCCGTTAAGGTGATGCTGCCTCAGTACGCCGAGGACGAGCAGTTCACTGCGCGTTTCCGCCAGGAAGCGGCGTCTGCAGCCAACCTTTCCAGTCCCTATATCGTGAACGTGTACGACTGGGGCCAGGATTCGGGCACGTACTACATCGTTATGGAATACGTGCGCGGCTCCGACCTTAAAACCGCTATCAAGCAGCGCGGCGCTATCAACCAGCGCAAGGTCGCCGAAATCGGCTCGCAGGTTTGCCAGGCCCTTTCGGTCGCGCACAACATGGACATCATCCATCGCGACATCAAGCCGCAGAACATCATGGTCCAGCCCGACGGCAACGTGAAGGTCATGGACTTCGGCATCGCCCGCGCCAAGAACAGCAACGCTGACAAGACCGGCGCCGTTCTGGGCACCGCCCACTACATCTCGCCCGAGCAGGCTCAGGGCAAAGAGCTTACTTCGGCCAGCGACATCTATTCGCTGGGCATCGTCATGTACGAGTCGGTTACCGGGCAGCTGCCGTTCGACGGCCCCGACGCCGTCAGCGTGGCTATGAAGCAGGTTCAGGAGATGCCTGTTCCGCCTAGCCAGATCAACCCCAACATCGATCCGTCGCTCGAGGCCATTATCATGAAGGCCATCGAGAAGGACCCTGCTAACCGCTTCGCCACCGCTCAGGAAATGCGTTCTGCTTTGAACGACTACCTGGCGGGCCGCCCCGTTGCGTTCGGCGATTTCAATGGCGCCCGCACTGCCGTTATCGGCGTGCCGGATGTGCCGCCTATCAGCCCCGCGTATGCCGCCGAGAAAACCTCGGTCATGCCGTCGGTCGATCAGCAGTACGGCCAGAGCGGTCACGGCAGCGGCCGCGGCGTCGACCACGGCAGTGGCCACGCAAGCAAGAGCTATCGCGAGGATGCAACCGCAAGCAAGAAGGGCGGCAAGAAGGGTGCTGCGGTGGCAATCGCCGTCGTGGCCGTTATCGCCGTCATCGCGGTTGTCGCGTTCGCGCTTCTGTCGCGCGGTTCGGGCGACATCACCGTCCCTAACGTTGTGGGCAAGACGCAGGCCGAGGCCACGGCTGCCATCACTGGCGCCGGCTTGCAGGTTGGCAACATCACCGAGGCTTACGATGAGAAGGTTGAGGCCGGCAAGGTTATCAGCCAGGATCCGAAGGGCGAGACCAAGGCCAACGACGGAGCTAAGGTGAACTTGGTCATTTCGCAGGGAGGCGAGCAGGTCACCGTCCCCGATTTGGAGAACATGACCGCCAAGGAGGCTCGCGCCGCCCTGCAGAAGCTTGGCTTGAAGGACGCATCGGGCACTGCCGAGTACTCCGACTCTATCGATAAGAACCACGTCGCACGTCAGGAGCCGGCTGCAGGCTCGAAGGTTTCCAAGGGCGCAACCGTCACGTACTACCTTTCCGCTGGTAAGGAAGGCAAGGACGTTCCCGATGTGAAGGGCAAGTCCGAAGGCGACGCCATGGCCATCCTGCAGAATGCGGGCTTCAAGGTAACCACGCAGTATGAGAGTAGCAGCACAGTTGACCAGGGCAAGGTCATCAGCCAGACGCCCGAGGCCGGCAGTTCGCAGAAGGAAGGCGATACCATCAACCTGACCGTCAGCACGGGCAAGTCCACGCACAGCGTGTCCGCTTCGGCTGGCACGGGCGGTTCGGTTTCCCCGTCTAGCTTGACCGTTGACGACGGCGGCAGCGCATCGTTCACAGTAACGCCCAGCGCGGGCTACACGGTTTCCGGCGTGTATGACAACTATGGCGATCGTTACAACGTCGGCGCTTCCGGCGGCACGTTCAGCATCAGCAACGTGACGGCAGATACGACGATTACCGTGGAGTTCACGAAGACGTCTGGTTCTTCTGGCGCTTCGGGTGCTGCCTCGCACTAAGTATTTGATACAATACCCTCTGCACATCGCCCAGCGCGATGTTGCGGATTTGCCTCAGTAGCTCAGGGGATAGAGCACCGCTCTCCTAAAGCGGGTGTCGTACGTTCGAATCGTATCTGGGGCACCATGAACAATCGGGTCGGGCCTTTTGGTCTGGCCCGTTTTTTGTTTTACCTGGTTGGGACGGCGTTGGCGGGTGGAGCGGCGCCGGATAGCGGGTGCCCGACAGCGCGATGGGCGCTCGACAGCCACGGGCGTCGCCTGCTGGGGAACCTGCCACACGCTTGAGCGCTTGTGACGCCGCCTATTTGCGAGCTGCCCATCCGTCCCCGCACGGATTTTCCCGTTTTGCGAGGATTGCTCCCCGCGAAGCAGGTGCTAGATTTCCTGACCTGCGGTTTTAGCGCAAGCGCATTAACGCGAGCGGCATCCGCGAACGTTTTGCCGCGGAAAAGGTCGCAAAACGGGAAAATCTGTGCAACAAAGACGAATCTAAAAAATATAGTTAGTTCATGTTAAATCTGGCTAACCAAGTTAGCTAACACAAATTCATAGTTGACGAAGTTACCCTAATCATACATTATCAAAATGCTTTATCAGTTGGTTGGCGTGGGCTTTTGCGCGCGTTTCCATGTCAGCGAATTTGTTAGTGGCGTGGACGAGTGAAGAACGTGTTCGCGACGAAATCTAAAAAGGAAGAAAGGAAACGGGATGATCGAACGCAATGCGGTTCGGCGCGCCCTGACGGCGGCGGGAAGTAATGCTTCCAAAGGCCTGCTCGCTGTGGCGCTAACGCTGCCGATGGCTCCAGTGGCGGCATTCGCCCAGACTGGCGGCAGCGAAATAGAGGGGGCAGCCGGCTCCGATGCTACCAACACTGAAACGGCTGCCCCGCAATCGAGCGAAGGCGTTCAAACGTCTTCGATCTCAACCGAGAATTATACCTTGGATGGCGGTAGCGATGCAGCCGTTCCCCAGGGTGCTTCATACGATCTGAGCAAGATCGCCGATGGCAAGTATCAGGGCACGGCTGTGGCTGATTCCAAAGATCCCCTGAACAAGGGCGACGAGTGGGATGCCGAGAGCTACGACGTCTCGGTGACGGTAACCGTCGCAGACTCCAAGATCACGAAAGTCGAGGTTGCGAACTACGACACTCTTGGCGACAACGACTATGACCGCATGGAGAAGGCCGTGAAGGGCTACAGGTCTTACAAGGGCGTTGTCAGCCAGATCGAGACGGCCGGTAATACCAATGGCATCGACGCCGTTACCACGGCGACCATCTCCTCGAACGCCATCAAGACCGCGGTCGATAACGCGCTTCAGACCGCTTACGACGAGCAGAGCGCAAAGCCGGCTGAAAGCGAGTACACCTACGGCTATGCGGGATTGACCTGGGCGGAGTATTGGGCAGCCGAGGGAATTCAGGCTGCAGGGTCTACGGCGTCTTCCAGCGACCTTGACTCTCGCAGCGAGGCCGACAAGGGCGCATTCGATGCCGTTACCCGTGCCACTGCGAATCATGGCCTGCATCGCGGCAGCTATCAGTGCATGGCCACCATTTACACCAACGAGGGTGCAACCTTCGAGTTGGCGACCTGGGCAGTTGACGGAACGTCCTTCACCACTACCGACGGTAAGACCGTAACGTGGAATCGCGGCAGCATGACCTGCGATGGCGCCAGCTACACCTTGAAGGACTACGAGGTTACGGGTCTGAAGTACGTGCCGGTGAAGGTGAAGACCTCCGACCTGGACGCCTTTAAGGCGACGCATCGTTTCGTCGCCAACGGCGAGACGCTGGCAGGCGGTTACGGCGAGGGGCAGCTATCTTCGTATTCCGGTTTGGTTGCCGATGTCGATGCTGATACCAACGGCCTGAAAACTGTCACCGTCTCCGATGGTTCTTGCAGCTTCTCCGCTGCGGCTGCCGGCACGGACTCCGGCATCAAGGATCAGGCGCTCAAGACTGCTGATCTAGCCAACATGGGCGCAACCGTCAAGGAAGCCTCCGGCTCTTACGGCGAGTTCCTTCGCGTTGACTTCACGCAAGGGTTCGCAGATCTTGGCGCCAACATGCAGGCAGTGACTTGGACGTATTACGGCGACGACGCGACGCGCACCAACGCGCTTGCCACGTTCGGCACGAAGTTCGCCGCCGACAACTGGATGCACAAATCCATGGGCATCCAGCTTGGCCTGACCGACTCGCTGCGCTGCCAGCTTCCTGCCGGCACCAACGGCACCGGCTACTGGACCGTTACGGTGCATGCGCTCGGCTATGCCGATGCTTCCTGGGATTTCCAGGCGACCGAGGACAACATCGTCGGCGCCAAGGAGCCTGTGACCGAGGCAACGAAGGCGAAGCTGCAAAGCTTGTACGACAAGGCTTCTACGCTTGACAAGTCCAAGTACACCGAGGAATCTTGGAAGGCCTCGTCCATCGAGACGGAGACTGCCGAAACCAAGGAGCTGCTCGAGAAGGCCGATCTGAGCGAATCGGAAGCCGCCGAGCAGGTCACGCATCTTCAGGGCGCGCTTGACGCGCTGGTCAGCCTGTATCCCGAGGTTGGCTCGTACGTGCTCATGAACATTCCGTACAGCGACTTCTATGCCACGGAGCAGAACAACTCCGGCACGGACGTGGTGACGTCCGCTACCAAGCAAAAGACGCTGGCCGGTTCGCTGGTTGCCGGTTCTTATCATGTGAACGCCGACGGCAGCGACATCACGGGCGCTACGTTCGCCGTCAAGGTCGGCTCCGACAACATCGATTGGTCGAAGTTCAAGCGTGTAACGGATTCCGACTCCATCGATATCACCACCTCCATCAAGGGCAAGACGTCCACCACGACCTATTCCGGTCGAGACGCCCTGTTCCAGGCACCGAGCTATTCGTACTACGTACTGCCCGAGGGCGAGACGCCGGCCAATTACAAGGAGGTCACGGTTGACGAGTCCGGCAACCTGAAGTTCGGTACGGTCGAAGGCAAGGATGCCACCGCTCTGTCCGACGTCACCGCCGAGTTCACCACCAATAGCAGGTACGGCGATTACGAGATCGACTTCGACAACCTGCGCGAGCAAATGGTCGACGCAGATGGCAACCAGGCGGTCGTGTACGGCGCCGTGGTGAACGCCGCCGATGAGGCCGGCAAGGTCGAGGGCTACGGCATGCGCGCCCTGGAGAACATCTGGAAGGGCAAGGAGCTTGCTTGGAGCTGCGGTTTTGTGACCGAATCACACGGCAGCCCGCTGAGCTCGACCTATTACAAGTCGATGATGGGCAAGACCATCAAGTCGGTAGTGTTCTACACCTCCACCGGCACCTACACCGTGGCCATGGATCAGTACGTTCCGGTAAAGGTCTCCGCGGATAAAGGCGCTATCTCCATCCAGAAAAGCGTTTCGCTCGACGACGCTTCCCCCATCGGCATGAACCCGACGCTGCCCGAAGGGTTCGCTGCGCAGTACAGCATCGAGGGCTGGAACGGCGATGTCGAGATGTCGAACGCGTCTTCCGGGCCGTACGCTTCCGTTGTCAAGATCCCGACCGGCACGCAGCCTGGCAGCTACACGATCGTTGCCACAGATAAGAGCGGCAAGTACGCTCCTTTGAGTGCGTCCTTCACGCTGACTACGGAGAAGAGCGTTGCCGCATTTGACGCTTCCAGCCTGAAGCTGATCGCCGACGGCGGCGCGAGCGAGAACGACCTTGCGAACTATCTGAGCAACATTTCGCAGGTCACGGCGAATGGCGTGGCGTATAGCGCACAGGGCAAGGGCGCTGTGAAGATCGTCAACCAGGACGGCTCCCTGAACCTTTCCGCCGCGAACAAGGACGGCTCCTTGGTGTTCGCCGCGAACGGTGCGTACGACGTTGAGGTTGAGGCGACGGGCTACACCAGCAACCTGAAGTTCACGTACGCCAAGGTTGCCGACAAGGCCGCGCTTGAGAGCGCTGTTCAGTCCGCCCTGAAGCTCGATAACAGCGAACATGCTTATACGACAACCAGCTGGACTGCTTTCCAGGCAGCGCTCAATGCCGCCCAAGACGTGAATGAATCCGTTTCCGCCACCGACGAAGAGGTTGCCAACGCGCTTTCCGCACTGCAGGGTGCTCAGGCTGCGCTTGTTGCAACCCCCAGCACCGATCAGCTTGCCGATTTGCGCGCTGAGATCGAGGCTGGTTCCAACTTGAAGGAATCCGATTACACGTCTGAAAGCTGGACTGTGTATCAGAACGCCGTGAAAGCTGCAGAGGATCTCTTCGGCAATGAAGATACATCCGCCGCCGACGTCGAGTCCGCAACCGCCGCTGTGAAGCAGGCTCGCGAGCAGCTGGTCAAGTCCTCTGTTGAGAATCCGCCCGCAAGCGACGATACCGGCAAGGTAGACGACGGCAAGGCCGACACCGGCACGAAAGCGGATGACGGCACGAAAGCGGATGACACCGACGCGGCTGCCGACAAGTCCGCTGCTGGCACCGACGCAGGCCTGGTGAGCACGGGCGACGTTGCTCCGATGGCGGCAACGGGCATTGCTGCTGTTGGCGCGGCAGCGCTGGCGGCGTTGGCGCGTTTCATGCGCCGTCGTACACGCGAGTAAGGGCCGCTTAGCAACGAGATGGGCGGCTGATTTGCCTCTGCCGTCCGAAACTGATGAATCGTGCCTTATGGCGGGGTTTCGGCTCCGCCATAAGGTCGTTTTGAAGGAGATACGAAAACCGTGACGGTTTCAAAGAGTGGAAAACATGCCGGGGCAATGGCCCCCCATGCGCCTTCATCGACCGATAAAACGAAGACGGGCAAGCATGTCGCACTGCCGCAGAAGGCGGCTACGGCAAGCCTTTTGATGCCATCGCTGTTAACGGGCGTTGCCATTGCGTTCGTAGTTTCGCATTATCAGCCGCTCGCGTTCGATCCCAATGCTTACGCATCGGCGGAGCAGGCGATAGCGGCAGAAATCAAACCTGTCGAGGTGACCGCGGAACGCCAGGATGCGCAGCCCGCAACTGGGGCGAACTACAGCGCGGCTGATTACGGCATCGATGCAAGTAATCTGAAGGACGGCGTGTACACGGGTTCGGGTCAGGGCTTCAGAAGCGTCATCACGGTGGCGGTAACTGTCAGCGGCGGGAAGATCGCCGCGATCGAAATAGTGTCCGCGGGCGACGACGAGCCGTATTTCAGCAATGCGAAGGGGCTGATCGGCTCCGTGATCGCAGCGCAATCGACGTCGGTAGACACCATTTCGGGGGCCACGTACTCTTCGAAGGGCATTCTTGTCGCTATCAAGAACGCGCTCGAGCAGTCTGCGGGGCAGGCGAAGTCGGGCTCGGCAACTTCGCCTGCATTGACGCCAGCCACTTCCGATAAGGGCCATGTGACGTTAAACCCAATCGAAACGCCTGCAAGTGGTTATACCGATGGCACGTATTGCGGTGAAGGAGAAGGATATAAAAGCACCATTCGCGTTGCCGTAACCATTGCGAATGGGAGAATTTCCCAGATAGACATCGTGTCGCAAGGAGATGACGCAGCGTACTTCAACCGCGCGCAATCGTTGGTTTCTTCTATCGTTTCGAAGCAGACGACCGCGGTCGACACGGTATCGGGTGCAACGTTTTCCTCGGAGGGCATTCTGGCCGCCGTCGAGGACGCATTGCGTCAAGCAACGCCTTCGACTGACGGCACTGGTGGCGCTTCGACTGACAAGCCATCAGGGGGTTCTTCCAGCGAGGGAGGCGACGTCCCGTCGAGCAAGCCCGGTGGCGGCGATGGCTCCAACGAAGATGGCGCCGACGGGCCGTCTCAGGACAAGCCGGCTGCCAGCGGTTATCTTGACGGTGATTATACCGTGTACGTGAAGTGCGAAAACAGCGAGGACCCCGATACGTTCGAGCCGTATTACCTTGCCATGACCGTAACGGTGAAAGACGGCAAGGCAACCGCGATCAAGGATTTGCACGGCACCAATAAAGCCACCGATCAAGAAGCGGTGCTTGGAAGTTACGACGAGGAAAACGATTCGTACATAGAATGGGCGGCGTCCGGGCGTACCGTTCGCGGCAAAGAGTACATCGGCGTCGTCAAGCAGCTGATCGATTTGCGCACGGATCCCGTCAATGTGGATGTCGTTTCGCGCTCCACGTATTCTTCGAAGGCAATCGTCAAGGCTTACGAAAAAGCTCTTGAACTGGCAAAAGACGCTTATGAGAAGGCGAATCCCTCGGATAAACCTGCAAGCGGCGACGCAAGCGCAGGCGGCGACGGATCGGGTTTCGCCGAGGGCTCGGGCGACTCGAACGCGGAAAGCGGGTCCGATCGTGCTTAGCTGTCTGGTGCGCAAACGAAATCTCATAACGAAAACCGTGAATGTGGCGGTTATTGGGGCGTTGATCGCCGGATTCAGCTTGTGGGCCGCCGATGCCAATACCGCCGATGCGATGGTGCAAAAGCAGATTCAAGAAGCTGAACGCGCGGCGAATCGTGGGCCGTATGCGACCGACGGTGTGTTCACGGGCACGGCTCAGGGGTATGGCGGGCCGGTGACCACGCAGGTCACGGTGAAGGGCGGCTATATCGACGAGGTGCAGGTTGTGGACGCGCCCAATGAAGACGGCCCCTATCTTGAGCAGGCCGTGAAGCTGATCGACGACATGCTGGTTAAGCAAACGCCGAACGTCGACACCGTGTCGGGAGCCACGTTCTCGTCGGCTGGCATCATTAACGGCGCAGTTCAGGCGCTTGAGGCCAGCAATTCCGGCCAGACTGATGCCGTGGCATCCTTAAAGGGCGGCGAATAGCATGGCGAAAAACAAGTCGAAAGCCCTTGGCCGCCGTCAGCGCCTCGTAATCGATCGCGGTGTTCGCTGGGCGGTGCAAATCGCGTTCTTCGTTGCGTTCCCTGCTGTGTTCAGCGCGGCGTTCAGCGGCGTGAAGTATGTTTTCACCCAGATCGGCGCCATGCAACCTGTTAGCTTGAGCGCCTTTGTGACGACGTTGTTGGCCGCGCTGGCGTTCACTGTGGTGTTCGGCCGCTTCTTCTGTGGTTATGCATGCGCGTTCGGGACGTTGGGTGACGCTTTGTTCACCGTTTCCACCCCCGTGCGCAAAAAGCTGGGCATTGGCAAGAAGAAGCCGCTTCTGCCCGCCGGGATGCAACGTGCGTTGCAGCTGTTGAAGTACGTGGTGCTGGTCGTCATTTGCGTGCTGTGTTTCGCGGGCGTGTGGCCGGGCGTTTCCGGCTACAGCCCCTGGACGGCGTTCGCGGGCATCGTTGCCGGCAACGTCGACGGTATTTCCGTAGGTGCATTCGTCGTCCTTGGTGTCATTGCGGTTGGGATGCTGTTCGTGGAGCGCTTTTTCTGCCAGTTCCTTTGCCCGCTTGGTGCAGTGTTCAGCTTGCTGCCCGTGCTGCCGTTTTCTGCATTCCGCCGCGACGCGACGCGCTGTGCGAAGGGATGCGGGCTATGCAAGCGCTCATGTCCTGTGTCGGTGTCGCCCGATCCCGATGCGTTTGCTGCGGGCGAGTGCATTTCGTGCGGACGCTGCGCCGATGGGTGCCCCTTGGAAAACGTGACCTTGCTGCGCGTGCCTAAGCCAGCGGGTCAGGCGGAGCCTGTACAGGATTCCAGCGCTAAAAAGCCGGCCGGGGAATTCCTCATGTCTTTGCGTGGCACCGAGATCCTGCTGGTGTTGGCGAAGGCTGCCGTGCTGTTCGCGTTGTGCCGGATGTTTATGTAGGTATTGAAGAAGGATCAGGTTGATGGAGAACGAACTGTTGTCGCGTCGAGGTTTTCTTGCCTTTGCGGCTGGCTCGCTTTGCGCGGTTGCGATGCCTGCATGGCTGACCGGCTGCTCAACGATGCAGCAAAGCGAAGGCGCTGCTTCTCAGTCGGAGCGGAGCGCCGATAGTGCGGAATATGAGGTCCAGTCCATCACATTGTTCCTGTTCGACACAGTGATCCAAATCCGTGCGCTGTGTTCGCCCGAGCTGATGGATGCTATTTCCGATCGCTGTCAGTTTTTCGAGGATCGTTTCTCGCGTACGAAGGAAGGAAGCGATATTTGGAACATCAACAACGCGCATGGCGAGCCGGTTGAGGTTGCCGAAGAGACGGCGCGCTGCATTCAGGCCTCGCTGGCGTATTCCGAGGCGTCGGGCGGCTTGTTCGACGTCAGCATCGGTGCCGTTTCAAGCCTGTGGGATTTCGTCGAGGGCGTCAAGCCCGATGACGAGGCCATTCAGGAGGCCGTCAAGCACGTAGATTACCGCACGATCTCGGTTGACGGAACGACGGTGACGCTCGCCGATCCCGATGCCATGCTTGATCTTGGCGGCATTGCGAAGGGTTTCATCACCGACGATCTGGTGTCCATGTTGCGCGAGGCGGGTTGCGAAAGCGCCATGCTTTCACTGGGCGGCAACGTGTACGTGTTGGGCGAAAGCTTCCGTGGTGATGATTGGAGCGTGGGCGTGCAGGACCCCAACGGCGCGGCGAATGATGTCATCGCAAGTATTCCTGCACATGATAAATCCCTGGTCACAAGTGGGCTGTATGAGCGCAGCTTCGTTGTTGACGACGTTTTGTACTATCACATACTTGATCCGCGCACGGGGTACCCGGTAAAGACCGACCTGGCAAGTGCCTCGATCGTGTCCGACAGCTCAACCGACGGCGATGTATATTCCACCACACTGTTTTTGATGGGGCGCGACAAAGCTCTGGATTTCCTGAACGCCGATGAACGTTTCAGCGGATTGCTGGTGGACATGAACGATGTCGCGACGGCGTCGGATGGTTCGGATTTCACGTTGCTTAATGGTTAGAAAGACGGGGGCTGTATGTCGGTTGATGAGAAAAAGACGTTGGATCGTAAGAAGCTCAATGTGGGAGTGATTGTGGCCATTGTGGTGGTTGCGCTGGTGGCTTATGCGGCTACGAGCGTGCTCGGCGGTGGCGGCGACGCGCGGACTGCCGTTATCCAGGATGCAGATGGAGAAACTCACACCATGTCGCTTGCCTGTGATGGCACTCTTACGGTGAATTCCAGTGCCGGCATGAACATGATCGAAGTGCATGCGGGCAAGGTGCGCGTGATAGAAGCGGATTGCCCCAACCAGGATTGCGTCGAGCAGGGTTGGGTTTCGGAGGTGGGGCAGCAGATCATATGCCTGCCGCATAAGCTTGTGGTGACCGTGACGGACGAGGATGACTCGTCTTCTTACGACGTTGTCGGGAAATAGCAGGTAAAGCGTTTCGTCATGGCAGCAAACCCCCAAGTCACCGCCACGCAACGTTTAGCGCGTATATCGCTTTTCGGATCGCTTGCGCTTGTGTTGAGCTATATCGAAACGATGATCCCGCTTCCCGTGACCTTGCCTGGCGTGAAGTTGGGGTTGGCGAACGTGGCGGTTGTGGTTGCGCTGTTGGAGCTTGACGTTCGCGCCGCCGCTGCAGTCGCGGTGGTGAAAGTGGTGGCATCGGGTTTGCTGTTCGGCTCGCCGATGATGCTTATGTATAGCTTGGGCGGCACGGCGCTTGCGTTTGCGGGGTGCGCGGCGGTTTCGCGCGTTCCCGGTTTAGGGGCGGTGGCGGTGTCCATGGTGGCTGCTGTTCTGCACAATGCCGGTCAGATTGCGGTTGCTGCTTTGATGTTGGGAACGACATCGGTGCTGCTGAGCTTGCCGCCGCTTGCATTGGCTGCGTGCGCGACGGGGTTTGCCACCGGGGCCGTCGCAGCGGGCGTTCTGGCGGCACAGCCGGATAGCGCATATGCGGGCGAGGGCGTCGACCTTCCTAAGTTTCGCGCGAAGCGAACCTCGTCGTCGGCTTCGCGCGGTTTTAGACCACTTGGCAGCAACGTCGCGGCGTTCGGCGCGTATCGTTCCGGGGGCACGTTCTCCCATGGGTTGGACCCGCGCGGGAAGATATTGTTCGCAGTGCTGTTCGTGATGGCTTCGTTCGCCGCGCAAGGGATAGGCGCGTTGTGCGTTTTACTGGCGGCGGCGGTGGCTGTGCAGGCGGTGTCGGGCTCGGATGCTCGTGCAGCGTTTCGGTCGCTGAAACCGTTTGTGTGGTTGATCGTATTCGTCCTGATCTTCGACGTGTTGTTCGTAAGTTCCGGCGAGGTTCTGTGGTGCGCGGGCCCGGTGACGGTTACGGTTGGCGGCTTGTCGTGCGCAGTTGGAAATGTGCTGCGTTTCGTTTGCGTGCTGTTGGGAACGTCGGCGCTTATGACCACCACCTCGCCCACGCAACTCACAGACGGGTTTTTGCTGCTGCTTCGCCCGCTTGATCGCGTTGGCGTGCGCACGGCATCCGTTGGTTTGGCTATGAGCATGACGCTTCGGTTCATTCCCACGTTGACGAACGAGTTCAACAAGGTGTGCGTCGCGCAAATGTCGCGCGGTGCCGATTTTTCAAGTGGTGGTGTGCTTCGCCGTCTGTTTGCGCTTGTGTCGGCGCTTGTTCCCATGTTCGCTAGCGCATTGCGTCGATCGGAATCGGTTGCGTATGCGGTTGAATCGCGCGCATTCGGCGCTGCGGGCGCATCGCGGACTTGCTTGCGCAGCTACGGCTTTCGTCTTGTCGATTGGGCGACGCTTGCAGCTGCGACGGCGTTTCTCTTTCTTGAGTTGATGTTGTCGTAACGCCGTTCCTGTTGCGGTGCGTGGTCGGTGCAGTGGTTGACTGGATAGGCTGCCATTAGGTGCTTTAGAAAAAGAAAAAGGTCGCAACCGAAGTTGCGACCTTCATTCGTAATGGAGCCGATGACCGGATTCGAACCGGTGACCTACGCTTTACGAGAGCGTTGCTCTACCAGCTGAGCCACATCGGCATTGCGCCTTTGCAAGCGCGTTTGGAAAGTATATAGCAGTTGAAAGACTCGTGCAAACCTCTTTTCGAAATCGCCATTAACCTCGCGAGCTGCCCACAACTGCTCTTGTTGTGGGTTGTTGCTTCCGGTTCGCGCCGCGCTCTGCTTGTTGCGACGTATTCCGCGGCGTCGGCCCTTTGCGTGGGCGCGCATGGGGTTTTAACGGGATTGTCAGCCCCTTTCGTTTTTCCTTGACGTCACTTCCCCTCCTTATGATCGCCGAACACGCTGGTCTGTTAAGACATATTCGAGAATCATGCCTGATCCCTCGTCCGCGTTTTTCGGATTGCTATACTTTACAAACGAATGAACTGGCAAGAAGCATCCTAACGAACGCTTTTGGCAGCAGATGAAACGAAACAGGAAGGCGCGCCATGGGTTTACGGTTCGGTTGCGCACGCGCGATCAGCGCGGTGTCTACGTGGGGTTTGAAAAACGTGTTTCATCGCCCCGCGGCAAATTTCCCCGGCAAGATCGCTCTGTATGCCGATCCTCAGTTGATCGCCGATTTGTCTTCGCGCATGACGCGCGGCTCCATCCTGGTGGTGGGTACCAACGGCAAAACCACGGTCACCAATATGCTGGCCGACGCCATCGAGAAGTCGGGTCACACGGTTGTCTGCAACCGCACGGGTGCCAACCTTGATTCGGGCGTTGCAACGGCGCTTCTGCACACCAAGCCTGTTGAATGGGGTGTTTTTGAATGCGACGAGCTGTGGATGGCGAAGATCCTCCCGTTCACGCAGTCGCGCTATGTCGTTCTTCTTAACCTGTTCCGCGATCAGCTCGATCGCTCCGGCGAGATCGATCATATTCAGCAAAGCATTGCCAAGACGCTGCGCACCTCGCCGAACACCACGCTTATCTACAACGCCGACGACCCGCTGTGCCAAGCCATCGCCGATTCCGTTGACAACGTTTCCATTCCCTTCGGGGTTCAGGGCGACATGGGTCTTCCACAGGATGCCGTCATTGATGCGCGCATGTGCCAGAAGTGCTCGACCATGCTTGAGTACGACTACCGTCAGTACGGTCAGTTGGGAAGCTATCACTGTCCCGAGTGCGGGTTCGGGCGCTCGGACCTTGCGTGCGCGGCTTCGAACGTCTCGTTCGGTGAGGCGTGCCGGTCCAGCAAAGGGCTTGCTTACGACGCGATGCTCATCAACCAGTCAGGCCGTGTTGAGGTTCCGTTCTCGGGCGCGTACATGGTTTACAACACGCTGGCGGTTTTCGTCGCTGCCGACTTGGTGGGGGTTCCGTTCCGGGAAACCCTGCGCGCGGTTCAGGAGTTCGATCCGAAGAACGGCCGCTTGCAGCGTTATGACATCGATCAAACGCGGGTCTTGCTGAACCTTGCCAAGAACCCAACGGGTTTCAATCAGAATTTGAAGATCGTCATGGGTCACGAGGGCCCGGTTGCCGTCGCGTTCTTCGTCAACGACAGGGAAGGCGACGGTCACGACGTCTCATGGCTTTGGGACATCGACTTCCAAGAGCTGGCGAAGATGCCGAATCTTATCGCATTCGCCGGTGGATTGCGTGCCGCTGACGTTCAGGTCGTTCTGAAGTACGCCGGCATTGATTCCCGGTTGGTCGATGGCGTCGCCGACGTGCTGAAATACGCACGTGCGGAATCGCCAGAGGCCCAGGTGTTCGCTATTGCCAATTACACGGCGCTGCCCGGCGTGAAGGCCGATCTTGATGTGCTTGAGAAAGATCCCTCCAAGTTGGGTCCGATTGCATCCGCAAGTGTCGCCGCCAAGGCTGAAGATGCCGCGGTGGGAGATGTTGCAGCCGACGCCGCTGCGGCCGCTGCTGCCGCGGGTGTGAAAACTGTTGGATCCGCGTCAGGTTTGCCCGTTGGCGACGATGCGGTTATTGCGCCTGTTGATATGGAACCGTTGGTTATCGCTCATTTGTTCCCGACGCTTCTTAACCTGTACGGCGACAACGGGAACGTCCGTGTGCTTGAGCAGCGTTTGAAGTGGCGTGGTATCCCCGTTCAGGTCGTTCGTGTGGAAGACCCCGCCGATTTCGATGCACAGATGGCGGATATCGTATTCATTGGCGGCGGTCCCGATCGCGAGCAGCATCAGGCATCCGAAAGTCTTTCGCAGTTGCGCGAAAAACTGTTGGATTACGTGCAGGACGATGGCACGCTTTTGGCAATTTGCGGTGGATATCAAATCATCGGTGACGAATGGCTGCTGGGAAGCGAAGAGGTCCCTGGCTTGTCTTTGGTGGATGTCACCACCAAACGCGTCGAGGGCGGTTCGCACAATCGACTTGTTGGCAACATCGTGCTGGAAAGCTCGCTGGTTCAGATGCCCGTTGTTGGATTCGAGAACCATGCCGGCCGTACCTTCTTGGGCGAGGGATTGACCCCCTTCGGTAACGTCATCGGCTCGAATGGGTCGGGCAATAACGACTCCGATCACGCTGACGGCGTCCTTTACAAAAACCTTATCGGTTCGTACCTTCACGGCCCCTTGCTGTCGAAGAACCCGCAGGTTGCCGACGTTCTTATTCAGCGCGCTTTGGAGCGCAGGGCTCGAAAGACCGACGCGCAAAGCCCGGCGCTTCCCCTTGCTAATCTTGACGACCGCGCCGAGCGCAACGCCAATGAAGCAATGTGCAAGAAGCTGGGCGTCAAGTAAGCTCGGGTAGTTTCACACTTCAATAAAAGCGGGGAAAGGAACGGGGATGGTAAATCGACGCGACGATCGCAACGGGGGAGCGCAGCGCTCCCGCGGCGAAAGCCAGCGCCAAAGGCGTCAAGACGTGTCGCATGATGAGCGATACGGCACCTATCATTCCTCGCAATCGCTGATGGGATGGGATTCCTTGTCGGGCGATATGCGTCATCATGATCGCGCGGGACGTCAACCTGAAAGAACGAGCCGCGCAGATCGTGGGACCGTGTCGTCACGCTCGCAGGGCGCATCGCGGCAGTCGTCAGGCCGCCCCAGCTCCGATCGTCAGGCTCCAGCGCGTCAGAGCAGCGGTCGCTCGGTTGCCGCTCGTCCAAGCCGCGATCGTTCGGCAGCGCAGCGTTCTGTCGATCGCTACATGGCGGAGCACGCATCGGCCGGCCGTCAGCAAGCCAGGCAGCAATCGGCCGACCGCCATGCGGCGAGGCGTCAGGTCGCCGATCGTCAATCCGCCTCGCATGCGTCTGCGGGACGTCGCTCGGGCGCTTCGCAAGTTGCGCATTCGCAAGACCCCCGTCATCGGGGTACTCGTCCGCAAGCCGGCAATCGTCGACCTGCCAATCGCGCGCCTGCGCAGAAAAAGCGCGGCGGTGGCAAGCTGAAGTACGTTTTGGTTGCGGTCCTTGCATTGGTTCTGGTGGGTGCCGGCGCGGCTTTCGCGTACTACCAGAACATCGAGGGCAACCTGCACGCAGGCCTTGACCAGAAGGATCTTGAGAAGTACCTGATCGAAACCGATTTGACTAACGAGCCGTTCTATATGTTGCTGATGGGCACCGACGGCTCGTCCGAGCGCGAAGAGGACGAGTCGTTTGGCGGATCGTTCCGTACCGACAGCATTATCTTGGCTCGCATCGATCCGGTGAACAAGAAGGTCTCCATGGTTTCGATCCATCGCGACACCATGGTTGACATGGGAGAATATGGACAACAGAAAGTCAACTCGGCTCATGCGTTCGGCGGCGCGGCCCTATCGGTCAAGACCGTTTCCGACTTTGCGGGCGTCGATATCTCGCACTATGCCGAGATCAATTTCGACGGCTTCCGCGACATCGTCGACGCGCTGGGCGGCGTCGAGGTTGACGTTCCCGTCGAGATCGACGACGAGGACGCTGGCGGTCATCTGGATGCAGGCTTGCAAACCCTCAACGGCGAGCAGGCTTTGATTCTGTGCCGTTCGCGCAACACCTATGCCGATTCGGCCGACCCCGATTCGATGCGTGCCGCCAATCAGCGTCTGGTTCTGTCGGCAATCGCCGAGAAGATTCTGTCGTCCGATGTGGCCACCATCGCCAACTCGGTTACGGCGATTTCCAAATATGTGACCACTGACCTGGATGTTTCCGACATCATCGGTCTGGCTCAGGCGATGCGCGGCATGGACACCTCGACTGATTTCTACACGGCAATGGACCCGGTAACCAACAAGCTTATCGGCGACGGCTGGTACACGTATTCCAACGAGGAAGAGTGGAAGGCCATGATGAAGCGCATGGACGAGGGCTTGCCGCCGTCCGAGGATGCGGTCGTCGACGAAAAGACGGGAACGGTCATTGCCACCAACGGCCAGGATCCCGTCGATTCCGAGAAGCTGGCTACGATCTCGGTGAAGAACGGCACAACGAAGAGTGCCCGCACGCAAGAGGCGGTGAGCCTGCTGAAGAACGCTGGCTTCACGAATGCTTCGGGTTCGGACGCCAATTCGACCGATCACAAGAAGACTCTGGTTATCTATAAGAGCGCGTCGTACGAACGCGAGGCGAATCAGATCGTCGAGGCGCTTGGCCAAGGTGCTGCGCAGTTGGATAACGGCGAATATTTGTTTGATAGCAACTTCTTGGTGTTGATCGGCTCCGACTGGAAGGACGCGTCGTAATGCGTTTCACGATAGTCGCTGTTGGAAAACTGAAAGAACGTTTTTGGGTTGATGCGTGCAAGGAGTATCTGAAGCGCCTGCAACCCTATGCGAAAACCGAGGTCCGAGAGATCGCCGATGTCGACCCGGCGCGTGCCGGCGGTGTGGATGCCGCGCGCAACAAAGAGGGCGATGCGATTTGCACCGAGTTGGACAAGCTGTCGTCGGGAACGCATGTGGTGCTGATGGCCATCGACGGCGTCGAGCGCTCCAGCGAGCAGCTTTCGAAGCATCTTGGTCAGCTGATGTTGCAGGGTGAGAGCGATTTCGCGTTCGTGATCGGGGGATCCGACGGCGTGAGCGATGCCGTGCGCGCCCGCGCGAACGAGAAACTGTCGTTCGGGCCTATCACGCTTCCGCATAATCTCGCTCGCGTGGTTCTTCTGGAGCAGTTGTACCGCACTCAAAAAATCGCCCACAACGAGCCTTATCATAAGTAGCGCTTATTCCACGATGGGCTTAAATCGCGCAAGTTGGGTCAGCGCTTGCCCGGCGACGGGGCTTAAGCAGCGCAAGTGGGTGTTCGCAAAAATGCGATTGCTTGGCGGAAGCAAGTGATTCCATGTGCCCGCCTCCGCTGGTTCTTAGCCGCCGCCTTGCGCGGCGGTTGCCTGCGTCTAACAAAAGGAGTTCGAATGCGATACGTTTCATGGAACGTCAACGGCTTGCGCGCGGTGATGAAGAAGGGCTTCGAGGACATCGTCGCCCAGATCAACCCCGACGTGCTTGCCCTTCAAGAGACGAAATTGCAGGCGAACCAGGCTGCGCCCGACCTGCCTGATTACCTGGAGTTTTGGAGCTATGCCGAGCGCAAGGGCTATTCGGGAACGGCAGTTTTCAGCAAAAGGAAGCCGCTGCAAGTGCTTCATGGCCTGGGGTTTGCGAACCTCGACGATGAAGGTCGCATTGTGGCGCTGGAGTTCCCCGAGTGCTGGTTCGTGTGCGTGTACACGCCGAACGCCCAGAACGGTTTGGCGCGCATCGACCACCGCATGGAGTGGGATGACGCGTTCCGCGACTTCTGCAAAGGTTTGGAAGAGGGCGTTTTGCCTGTTGGCGTGCCTGTCGAGCGCGTTGATGACGAAGGCGCTGTCGTACTGTTGCCCAATGCTGGCGCAGGCGAGGGCAAGAACGGCGCGGATATCGACCCCGGCAAGATCATGCTGGGTGCGGGGCACATCCCAGCGTCGTGGCTGCCTCGCACTGAAGCAGGCGAAACCGCTGATGCGAAACCTGTGGTGGTCTGTGGCGACCTGAACGTTGCGCATAACGAGATCGACCTGAAGAACCCAGGTCCGAACCGCGGCAACGCGGGATTTTCTGATGAGGAGCGCGGGAAGTTCGGCGAGTTCTTGGATGCGGGCTTTACCGACACCTTCCGCTATTTGCATCCCGACGTTGAAGGTGCGTACTCGTGGTGGAGCTATCGTTTCCACGCGCGCGAGAACAACGCGGGATGGCGCATCGACTACTTCTTGGTTAGCGATTCCCTTCGTGAAAACGTGCAGACCGCAAGCATTTTGAGCGAAGTCTACGGATCAGACCATTGTCCCGTTATGCTTGAACTTGCAGAAAACTAGCGGGAACCCAACAGCAATGCAACAGGAGTCACCTATGCAAAACGAACAACCGAACAACGCCGCCGCCATGGACATGGCGAAGATCGAAGCCGGCGTGCGCATGATCTTGGAGGGCGTGGGCGAAGATCCCGACCGCGAGGGTTTGATCGAAACGCCTGCTCGTGTGGCTCGCATGTACGAAGAGGTCTTTGCGGGCATGAACCAAGACCCGCACGATCTGTTCGAGAAGCTGTTTGACGAGCATCATCAGGAAATGGTTCTGGTGCGCGAGATCTCGTTCTACTCGATGTGCGAGCATCACCTAGCACCGTTCTTCGGTCAGGCCCACATCGCTTACATCCCCGGCAAAGAAGGGAAGGTCTGCGGTTTGTCGAAGCTTGCTCGCCTGGTCGATCTTTATGCGAAGCGCCCGCAGATTCAGGAGCGCCTTACCTCGCAGATCGCCGACACGCTGATCAAGGAGCTTAACCCCGAAGGCGTGATGGTGGTGCTCGAAGCCGAGCACATGTGCATGACCATGCGCGGTGTTAAGAAGCCCGGCTCGAAAACCACCACCAGCGCGGCGCGCGGGTGCTTCCTTTCCAACCAGGCCACGCGTTCCGAGGCTATGAGCTTGATTTTCCGTTAAGCCTTTGCATGGCGGTCCGTCAACGGTGACTCGCATGCTAGACTTTTGCAAAACAGGATTCGAATCCAGGAGGCTCTTATGAAGTGCGTTCTTTCCGTTTTGGGCAAGGATCGTCCGGGCATCGTCGCTGGAGTTGCCGTCACCCTTACCGAGTGCGGTGCCAACATCGACGACATCAGCCAGACCATTCTGGGTGACATGTTCTCGATGACCATGCTCACCACGCTGAACGACGAGGTCGCAGGCTTCGACGACGTCCAGGCCAAGCTTGCCGCGCAGGCCGAGAAGCTGGGTGTCCAGATGACGCTTCAGCGACAAGATGTCTTTAGCTACATGTACGAGGTGTAGTATTGCTTCGCGGGCAGCAATCGCTGTCCGCGTTTTCATGGAGGTATACATGCCCATTGGGGTAAGTTTGGTTCTTGTAGCGGCGTTCCTTTTGATGAACGCCTTTTTCGTCATCGCCGAATTCGCAATGGTGCGTGTGCGCCCTTCGCAGGTTGAGATGGCCCTGCAGGAAGGCCGCAAGGGCGCGAAAGCGGCAAAGATCATCACCGACAACGTGAACGATTACCTTTCGGCTTGCCAGTTGGGCATCACCCTGGCTTCGCTTGCCTTGGGTTGGTTGGGCGAGCCCGCGTTCTCCAATATCATCCGCCCGTTGTTGGCCCCCATTGGCATTCCCGAAACGGCCATCTCGGCCATCGCCGTTGCCATCGGCTACATCATCATGACCACGCTGCATGTGGTGGTGGGTGAGCTTATCCCCAAGTCGTTCGCCATTTACTCGACCGAATCGTACGCACTGCACACGGCGCCCGTTTTGCACGTGTTCTATCGCATCACGTTCCCCATTATGTGGCTGTTCAACCACCTGACCAACGCCGTTGTGCGCTTGGCCGGCCACGACCCCGAGAACGAGCACGAGGTTTATACCGATGAGGAAATCAAGCTGCTCATTGACGAGTCTACTGAAAGCGGTCTGATCGACCCCGAGGCTAACGAGATCGTGGACAACATCTTCGACATCGGCGACAAGGACGCCGAGGCGATCATGACCCCGCGCACCGACCTGATCTGCGTTGATATGGAAGACTCGCTGGAAGAGAACCTTCAAACCGTGCGCAACTACAAGTTCACGCGCTACCCCGTTTGCCAGGGAAGCAAGGACCGCATCATCGGCTTTGTGCACGTGAAGGACCTGTACACCGCGCCGAAGGGCGAGGATATGAAGGACCTGCGCATTCGCAGCATCCTTGCCGTGCCCGAGGGAATTCCCGTTGCCAAGCTGTTGCAGGCGCTGCAGCGTCAGCACACGAAGATCGCCGTGGTTGTTGACGAGCACGGCGGCACCAGCGGCATCGTCACCATGAGCGACATCATGGAGCAGATCGTCGGCCGCATGGACGACGAGTACTCGCATGGCGACGAGGGCCGCGTGGTCGAGCTTTCCGACGGTCGCAAGCTTATTGACGGTTCGATGCCTATCGACGAGGTCACCGAGCTTATCGGGTTCACGCCCGAAGAGGCTGACGAATGCGAGACGGCGGGTGGTTTGCTGCTGTCGCTGTTCGATCGCATTCCTACCGAGGGCGACAAGGTCAGCGTGGCCGAGATGCGCGATGGCGAGCCTGTCGAGGGCGGCGCATCGGCCCAGTTCACGGTTGTGGATATGGACAACCACCGCATCGACAAGATCGAGGTGCGCGCGATTCCCGCCCAGGACCCGCTGCTTTAAGAAAGCGCGGCGCCTTCGGCTAACCGACCTGAACGCCGCAGAAGCGCTCGGCGTTCTTCCAAAGAATCTTTTCCAGGTCGTCGTCACTGAAAACGCCGGGAGCCTGCTGCGTGATTTGCTGGTCGAATTCGACGGCCGGGTCCCACATGGGGAAGTCGCTGCCGAACATGACGCGGTCACATCCCCACAAATGGACGAGTTCGGCCAGGTGGCGCGTGCCGGTGAAGGCGACGGCGCTGGAGGTGTCCACGAACAGGCGATCCTCGAAAGCAAGATCGCGGGCATCGTCATCGTGCATGATGTCGTAGCCGCGGTCGAAGATGGACCAGCCGCTGAAATGCGTGGCGTCTACCACCAGGTCGGGGAAGGCACGCAGGATGCGCTTCAGGCGCTTGGGGCTGGAGTAGTCGTAGCGGTAGTCGCCGGTGTGGATGACCACGGGCACGCGACCTGCGATGATTTCGTAGAAGTTCATCAGCCGTGGGTCGTCCATGTTCACGAGCTGCGTGTCGGGATGCAGCTTGAAACCATGAAGCCCCAGTTCAAGGGCGCGTTCGACTTCTGTTTCCATATCTTTGAAATCGGGATGCATGGTACCGAAGGCGATGAACTCGGGGTGCTCTGCCTGCTTTTCGGCAAGGAACGAGTTGATGGTGGGGACGGAGTGCGCGGTGGTTGCCACCGAATGAACGATGAAGTTCGTGATGGGCGAGCGCTTTGTGGCGGCGATTAGGTCTTCGGCCGTGCCTTGACCCGCCATTGCCTGTTGGACTCCGTAAAACGCGCCGACTGCCTCCACCGCTCGCGGGGCGATTGCCTCGGGGTAGATATGTGCGTGCGCATCGATGACCGCCATGTCGTTCCTTCCATTCTTTGGTTTGAATCAAGCTTCACTTTAACGCTTTTTGGTTTCGGGCGCGTGTCGCGTTGTTGGAGGGCGGTTGGCGAATGGGCAACGCTGGCCGCTCGCGTGCCTGGCGCTCGGCTGCGGGGTGGGCGGCCTCCCATCAGCCGAACGCTTCCACCCAGAATCGCTCGACCGGCGGCTTTCCCAAACTAGCATCGTAAGTGCGACGCTCCAGGAACAGGTTCGTCTCGCGCGAGCCGATGCGCACGCGGTAGCGCGCGGTTGAGACGCCCCGGTAGGAAGGACCGAAGTTTCCGCGTTCGATGATCTCGGCTATTTCGAACGTTCGCCCGTCGGGCCACATGATTATCATCGGGTCGAAGCGCCCTTCGTCGGTTATACGCATGAAAACGTCGACGTAACGCTTGTGCGCCCGTCTTCGCGTTCCGTTGGAATCTGTCACCCAATCTGCTGGCATGTCTGATATTATCGAACATCGGTTCGAATTCTGGTAGCGAACAGACTGTGAAGATTAAAGGAGGTGCGAATGTCTGACAGTTTTCAAACAGCGGAAGGCGAAACGTCAGTTTGCAACGCTGTGTCAATCAGCGATTTGCCACGGATGCATCAGCCTTCCGACAAAACGTACCTGTGCATTGATCTGAAGTCGTTCTACGCCTCGGTTGAATGCGTTGATCGCGGGTTGGACCCATTCATTACCAACCTGGTTGTGGCCGATCCCGAACGCAGTGCCAACACTATTTGCCTTGCCATCACACCTGCGCTGAAGGCGCGTGGCGTAAGGAACCGTTGTCGCTTGCGCGATGTCCCCGAGGGCATTGACTATGTTTGCGCAATGCCGCGCATGAAGCGTTACATGGAAGTGTCGGGGCATGTCGTTGACGTATATCGACAGTTTGTTTCCCCTGATGACATGCATGTTTATTCGATTGACGAATCGTTCATCGACGCTACGCCTTATTTGAAGCTTTACGGTGTGGATGGGCGCACATTTGCGAAGATGCTCATGCAGGCTGTTTTCGATCAGACGGGCATCACGGCAACGGCGGGCATCGGTCCGAACCTGCTGATGGCCAAGGTGGCGCTTGACGTATGCGCCAAGCATGCGCCCGACGGTATTGGCCAGCTGGGCGACGAGTCGTGGCGCCGCGAGATTTGGTTTCATCGGCCCATCACTGATATTTGGGGCATCGGGCCCGGCATTGCGCGACGGCTGGCAAAGCACGGCGTGTTCGACCTTGCGGGCGTGTGCTCGCTGCCGAAGAAATCAATTCAAAAGGAGTTCGGCAAGAACGGCTTGTTCCTGCTTGACCATGCGTGGGGGCAGGAGCCGTGCACCATTTCTCAGGCGAAGAACTACCGACGGCGCGACCATTCCATCACGAATGGTCAGGTTCTTATGCGCGACTACAGCTACGATGAGGTGCAGACGCTTATTCGCGAGATGGCGCTTTCGTCGTGCTTGGAACTTACCGAGAAGGGGCTTGTTGCGGCGAATGTTGGAATTTGGGTAGGTTACTCGTCGTCGGGTGTTAGCCATCATGCATGGGACCACGGACGTGCGCCGGCTTTCGGCGCAGGTGGCAGCATGCGATTCCCGCGCGCGACAGATTCGGTGGCGCAAACCATAGACGCGCTGTTGGATTTGTATTTGAAGCATGTTGACCCACGGATGGCGATTCGACGAGTGAACATCGCGCTTGGCGGGTTGGTTGATAAGGACGACGTGCAATTGTCCTTGTTCGACGACCCCCAGGAGGAAGGCAAGGAGGAAGCGGTTGCCCAGGCGATGGTTGCCGTGCGGTCGCGGTTCGGGAAGAACGCGGTGTTTTCAGGAACCAGTCTTTTGCCCGAAGCGAACGGGCGCGAGCGGAATATGCAGGTAGGAGGGCATCGAGCATGATAATGAGTGTTGATCAGGCGCGGCATGCGGCGCAGATTCCCTCAGTGGGCGTGTGGGCTGGAATTTCGGATGACGAGCGTGAGTATCGGGCTCAGGTGCTGGACGATATCGCGAAGAGAGTTGCCGCTGAAGGGGTTTATCGTGCGATGCCGGGGGACGATCGCGGCAGGCAGTTCATGCCGTTTGCGGCGCTGAAGGGCTTTGACGAGGTCGTCGCGGAGGGTGAGAACGAGGGATAGACGTGGCAGGGGCGTAGGTGCTGCTGCGCGAATGCGCAGCGAGCCTCTTCCGAGCCGGTCCCGTTTGCGAAGCCGGTTGCACGCACACCTCGTTCGCCAGTCAAGGTTGTGAAGGTAGCGTGGGCAATGCAAGAAACGCTTGCTATGGGTGTAAGAGGCGAGTAATATATCTTCTGCTGTTTGAGAGGCAAGCAAGTTTCGAACAGCGCTTACATACATTGCGGGGTGGAGCAGTCTGGTAGCTCGCCGGGCTCATAACCCGGAGGCCGTAGGTTCAAATCCTGCCCCCGCGAC
>CAKUNS010000009.1 GCA_934668515.1 uncultured Eggerthellaceae bacterium | reverse complement strand
TCTACAAGGGCATTGATGAATTACGCGGCGTTTTGGCCCTCACCGAGGAAAAGGAAGAACACGACGCCAAAACTACTTCCAAGCCCGCGCGTTCGATTTCGCTTTTCGGCGCCGTGGTCACCATCATGGTCATGGACATCGTGTTCTCGATCGACTCGGTCATTACCGCCGTCGGCCTTTCCGATCATCTGATCATCATGGTTCTTGCGGTTATGCTGGCCATCATCTTGATGATGCTCTTCATCGACACCATTTCCGACTTCATCAACAAGCATGTTGAGATGAAGGTTTTGGCGCTGGTGTTCATCTGCGTTATCGGCTGCCTGCTGTTTGTTGATTCGCTGGGCATCAACTCGGGCATCGAGGTTCTGGATATGCACATGGAGAAGCTCATGGTTTACTTCGCCATGGTGTTCTCGGTTGTTCTCGAGCTTATTCAGATGCGTCGCAAGGCTAACTTCGAGAAGTGGCAGAAGAGCCTGCGGGAAGGCTCCAAGGAGGACGCCGAATAGAAGCGAAGCGCCCGCCTCGGCTTTCGTCGAAGCCGCCTTCTGGTTATCGCGATCGATTGATGGAAGGCGGCTCGCGCTTGCCGATGGCGGGCCTTTTTGCGTCGGGAACAGCGGCCCGGTTTGATGGGTTTAGGACTCGGCTTCGTCGCTGAAGCTTTTGAACCCTTCGTCGGAAAGCAGCAGGCGGGCAGCACCTGGCATGACGCGTGCGTTGAAGGGGGTTTCAAGCCCAGGAACCTCGCCGTCGTACTGGATGTTCATGGGCGGATCGCATTCGACATGCACTGAAGATCCGCTGATGATCTCGAGGGAATCGGTTCGACTAGGGTACGTTCCCTCGCGGTCGCGCCAGCTGGCAAGCACTGCAGGGATAAGCTCGAATGCGTTTTGAGTTTTCAGCACGACGACATCGAGCTTTCCGTCGCGTGGGTGGTTTTCGTGGGTGATGCTGATGTCGAACTTCATCTTCGAGAAGTTTGCCAAGACGACGCCCACGCCTTCTCGTTCGTAGCGCGTACCGTCGATATCAAGTGTGATCTTCGACACCTGCGGTGTTGCGTTTGCCACTGCGGCTTGGAAATACGCTATAGGACCAAGGATTTTCTTTGTGGGGATGGCTGTTTCCATGATGGCGGCATCGAATCCTGCACCGGCCATGATCAGGAAACCGTGCTTCTTGCCCTGAGACTCGATCTCACCCAGGTCGAAATCGAGGTGTTTTCATTCGTTCAGCAGCTTTACCAGCGCATTGGGTTCATTTGGAGAGGCAAGATTGCCCGCTAGCAGATTGCCGGTTCCGGCGGGGAAGGGAAGTATCGGCACGCCGGTGTTGGCAAGAGCGTAGGCGACCGAGGCGATGGTTCCGTCGCCTCCGGACACCACGACGGCGTCGAACGCTTCAGAGTCGTGCGCGAGCGTGGCGGCGTCTGTTGACCCGTCGGTGGTTCGAATGCAGATCTCGTCGCCGTCCTGAGCCGCGAGTCGTGCGAAATCGTAAATCGACCCGTCGCGCAGGCCAGAAGATACGTTGTTCACGATGAGCAGTTTCACAGTTCTCCCTTCCGCTGTTATCATGGTACACCAGTGAAGATGGGGGCTTGGTAACGCCTCGGTCACACAATGGCCGGGCTCAGCAGCCCTCAAGCAACGTTAGGAAATGCACTCAATGTATATAGACAGCCAGAAGGCTTTTGACGCGTATGTCGATTCCATTGCGGGTGCTCGCGTTTTGGCGATCGATACCGAGTTTCTTCGCGAGAAAACGTACTACGCGACGCTGTGCCTTTTGCAGCTGAACGCCGATGGCAGAGTTGCGGTCGTCGATCCGTTCAAGGTTGATATCTCCATTTTGAAGCCCATTCTTCTGGATGAATCCACCATGAAGCTCTTTCATGCGGGGCGTCAGGATATCGAGATCATCCTGCATGAGATCGGTTGTGTTCCTACCCCGATTTTCGATACGCAGGTTGCCGCCGCCTTGACGGGTCAAACCCAGCAGGTCGGATACGGTCCGCTCGTCCATTCCCTGTGCGGGGTTAAAATCGCTAAGGCCGATTCATTCACCGATTGGTCACAGCGCCCCTTGACTGAATCGCAGATCCAATACGCAGCGGAAGACGTCATCTACCTTCCCGAGATGTACGACCGTATGTGCGCTCTCCTTAAGAAGAAAGGTCGCTTGGACTGGCTTGCCAACGATTTCGCGGAGCTTTCCAGTATCGAGCATTACGTGGTCGACGAGCGCGAGCGTTATCGCAAGCTCAAGCACGTTTCGCAGCTCACGCGTCGTCAGATGGCTGCCGCACGCGAGATGGCTGCTTGGCGCGAGCTTCAGGCGCAATCGCGCAACATTCCTCGCAAGTGGGTTCTTTCTGACGAGCAGATCGTCGAGGCCTGCAAGCGAGAGCCCCGCTCGATCGATGACTTGTTCATGGTACGCGGTATGCGAGAGAAGCTTCCCACGGCTGACGCGCGCGTCGTCATCCAGCTTGTTCGCTCGGCGCTCGACGCGTCGCCCGACACGTGGCCTGAAGTTGACAAGTGTAGCAAGAACGAGCCGAACGTTGATGTGCAGGTTGATTTGATGACGGCAATCGTGCGCAAACGCTCAAAGCAGAACGATATCGCGTTTCAGACACTCGCAAGCCATTCTGAGCTTCAAGATATTGCTCGAGGCCATTACGAGGATGTCGAGCTTCTTCGCGGCTGGCGTCGCGAGATCGTGGGCGAGGAACTGTTGGCCCTTATGCGCGGCGAGCTTTCCCTTTCGATTAAGAATGGCCGCGTGCGCGTGACCAATCTTCTAAAAAAGGAAGATAAATAGTTCAATTAGGCTCGTTTCGGCTTCGAATCGGGCTTTCATTTGCGGTTCTGAGGATTTGTTTACGAATAGCTTTCGCTTGCGCGCGGCGCATCGCATCGAGGTCCTTTCGGATATAATGCGAATATCTGTTCGGGTTTTCTATTGAACAAGGAGTTATCGACGTGAGCTACTTGACGCTTGTTATTCTTACTTTGGTCATCGGCGTGGGTGCGCAGTGGCTGGTTAACAGCCGCTTGAAGAAATATCAGCACGTTCCCGCGTCCAATATGATGACCGGGGCCGAGGCGGCTCGTCAGATGCTCGAGTATTACGGCATTCATGGTGTTCATGTCGGTCGTGGCGCGGAAGGTCAGGACTTCTTCGACCCGCGCAACAATTCCATCACGTTGTCGCCCAGTGTTTTCGATGGCCGTTCGGTCACCGCGCTGGCAACCGCTTGCCACGAGTGTGGTCATGCATACCAGTATGCGCAGAACTACACCCCTATGCGCATTCGCACGGCAATCGTCCCTGCGGTTAACCTTGCTTCCAACGCTTGGGTTTTTATCCTGATGATCGGTATCATGCTCAATCTTGCCGGTTTGGTCGACCTCGCCATCATCGTTTACGCCGTGGTGGTCTTATTCTCCTTGGTCACGCTTCCTGTCGAATTCGATGCTTCCCATAGGGGCCTTGGCTACATGCAAACCATCGGCCTGCCTGCGGGCGAAATCGCGGGTTCGCGCTCGGTTCTTACCGCATGTGCTCTTACGTACGTTGCCGCGGCTCTTACGTCCATCCTTCAGCTTGTCTGGCTTCTTGGCCAGCGCGAAGACTAAGGAATCGTGATGGCGTTTCTTGGCGTCGATCCCTTGTTGGAAGACCCCATCGCTTCGTTGACGCAGCAGTCTTCGGGGGCGATGTCGGTCACGGCGGCAATGAACCTTGCAAAGGGCGCCCTCGAGTCCGTCACGGTCACGCTTGTCGGCGAGGTCTCCGAGGTTTCGGTCAAGCCCGGGTACAAGGCTGCGTATTTCACGGTCAAGGACAGGTCGTCCAGTTTACCGTGCATGATGTGGAACAATCGCTACAAGGCATCGGGCGTTGCCCTTCAGGTGGGGCAACTTGTGCAGTTAACAGGTCGCTTTACCATGTACACGGCGAAGGGCCGCATGAATTTCGACGTTTTCAGTGTTTCGCTGGCCGGTGAAGGCAACCTGCGCTTACAGGTGGCTAATCTAGCTAAGAAGCTGCAGGCGGAAGGTTTAACCGACCGAGCGCGCAAGCGTCCTCTTCCGCAGTTCCCATCTAAAATCGGCGTGGTCACCTCGCCGCGCGGTGCGGCCGTTCATGACGTGCTCCGCACACTGCGTAGGCGCTATCCGTTGGCTGAAGTGTTCGTGGCGGGCGTTCCTGTCGAGGGACCTAATGCCGCGCGCAGCATCGTCGATGGCATTAAGTGTGTCTACGACGCTGGTGTCGAGGTCATTCTGGTCGTTCGTGGCGGCGGCTCGTTCGAAGACCTTATGCCCTTCAATGACGAACGCTTGGCTCGCACCATCGCCGCATGCCCTACGCCTATCGTCACGGGCATCGGTCACGAGCCCGACACGTCCATTGCCGATATGGTGTCCGATTTCCGCGCTTCAACTCCTACGGCTGCCGCCGAAGCGGCAAGTCCATCTCGCGAAGAGCTGGAGTCGATTTTGTCTTCTGACGCTCAGTCGATGTGCTCAGCGCTTTCTCGTCGTTTGTCTCGCGAAGCCGTGTGGGTGGATTCCGTCTCATCGCGGCCCTTGTTCACGGACGATATGTATCTTACGGGCGCTTTGGCGCAAACGCTCGATTTCAAGGCCGATAGGCTCGCGCGGGCCATTCCCGTTGGCATCAGCCGTGACGCATCGGCGCTATCTCGTGCTCAAGCTAGGCTTGCGGGTGTGTTGCCGCTAATGATGGCGTCTAAGTCGTCTTCGGTTGACAAGCTGGCATTGCGCTTGAGGCGGGACGGCGCATCGATTACGAATCAGCTCGAAAACGACCTGTCGCTTAAGGCGGCGCGCCTTGACGACTTGTCGCCGCTTCGCACGCTTGCACGTGGTTACGCTATCGCTCGCAATTCGGAAGGCGCAGTTGTCAAGTCGGTGAAAGACGTCAATGCGTCGCAATCGCTTGACGTGATGGTTTCTGACGGCGTCATTGCATGCCAGGTGGTTGGAACTACTCCTGCAGTAACTGGTTAATACGCAGGTCGCTGAAGCGAAATCTGCTGAAAGGAAGGCATACGATGGAAGATCAGAAGCAGATCGAGGAAATGACGTTTCGCGAGATGATGGATGAGCTTGACGGCATCGTCAACGTGCTTGAAAGCAATACGCTTGAGCTTGAGGACAGCTTGAAAAGCTATGAGCGCGGAATCGTTTTGATGCGTACACTCAAAGAGCGCCTGAACGACGCACAGCAGAAGGTGAACGTGCTGATGGGTGAGCTGTCCGGTGAAGAGGACGACGCGGTTCGCGACACCACGCTCTCTAAGGCGTAAGAATTTGCCAGCGCGGTTTGTTGCCTGAAATCTCTACTTCTAGGTTAACAAGGAGGAATCATGATCAAAGACGATTGCATTTTCTGCTCAATTGCCAACGGCAAGATCCCAACGGGCGTTGTTTATGAGGACGACGTGGTGATGGCGTTTGAGGACGCCAACCCTCAAATGCCCGTTCATGTGCTGATCGTCCCTAAGCAGCATTTCGATAACATCGGAGACAACATCCCCGAAGACATCCTTGGCCATATATTTGCAACTGTTAAAAAGGTTGCCGATATCAAGGGTATTGCCCAGGGCGGCTACCGCGTTTTGGTCAATACGGGCAATGACGCCGGTCAAGTGATGCATCACGTGCATGTTCACGTGCTTGGAGGCGCTCTGATGAACGATGGCAATCCTTCCGCAAGGTAAGGAAACCCGTTTGCCGAACACGCTCATGCTCGCAGGAAGCATGTTTTACCGCGCGGGTAAAATATTGCTTTGACCTGTACTCTATTTAGGGGGAGTCCGTGAACGTACTCGTAATCAATGCGGGGTCGTCGTCTTTAAAATACCAGCTCATTAACGTTGAGCAGCAGATAGTCCTTGCAAAAGGCCTTTGCGACCGCGTCGGTTCCGATGCTTCCACTCATAAGCACGGGGTCGACGATAACGAAGTTGAGATCAGCACGCCCATGGCTGACCATAGTCAAGCGATCGATATCGTTTTGAAAACCCTCATTCTGGGCGAGAATGCACCCATCAAGTCGCTCGACGACATCGATGCGGTGGGACATCGTATCGTTCAGGGTGGCAAGTATTTTAGCAAGTCAACCCTTATCGACGACGACGTCATCGATAAGATCGACGAGCTGGCCGAGCTTGCTCCCTTGCACAACAAAGCAGCTCTTATGGGTATTCAGGCCTGTCGCGATAAGATGCCCGGCGTTCCGATGGTTGCAGTTTTCGACACGTCGTTTTTTCAGACGCTGCCGCCGAAGGCCTATATGTACGCACTTCCGTACGAGCTGTATGAAAAGTACGGCATTCGCAAATATGGCGCGCATGGAACATCGCATCGCTATATTTCCGAACGCGCTGCTGGTGCATTGGGCGAGTCTTTGTACGATCTCAAGATGATCACTTGCCATTTGGGTAACGGCTGCTCGGTTTCGGCAATCGACCACGGCGTTGCCGTTGACACCTCCATGGGCATGACGCCGCTTGACGGTCTTATGATGGGCACGCGCTGCGGCTCAATCGACCCGGCCATCGTGCCATTCCTTATGGAGCATGAGGGAATGACCCCCTCCGAGGTCGAGAACCTCATGAACAAGAAATCCGGACTTCTGGGCATCACGGGCGTCAGCAACGATCTTCGTTCGGTGCGCGAGGAAGCCGAAAAGGGCAATGAGCGAGCTATGCTCGCATACGAGATGTATTCTAATTCCGTGAAGAAGTACATCGGGCAGTACATCGCCGTCATGGGCGGCGTCGATGCCATTGTTTTGGCCGGCGGTGTAGGCGAAAACGACCCGAAGATGCGTCGCATGATCTTCGCCGGTTTGCAGACCATGGGCATCATTCTTGACCTGAAGGCGAACTCCGCAAAGGAGCGCGGCGAACGTGAGATCTCGTCTTTCCGTTCTGACGTGCGCATCGTCATTATTCCGACCGATGAGGAATACATGATCGCTCGTGATACGTATGAGATCGTTCATGACAAAATCGGTGAGGGCGGCGTTCGCGACGAGTTCTCGATCATCAGCGCTTAGTCATATTTTAATTTGCGTTTTACTCAGGTTTGTTAAAGCTGGCGATAAAAGGGAGGCCATCCGCTCGAGAGCGGATGGCCTTTTGCTGCTTGTCGGATTGCCTTAGCTTACGTGCCTGTTCTTTGCAAAAGGCAAGCGCCCAACTGATTATTTCAGTTGGGCGCTGATGCAGCAAAGTGGGATGTTCTTAAGCGAACCGATTCGACCGACTCGTTATTTCATCTGGCATTGCACGCAGGTGATGGCGATAACGCCGTAGATGTCGTCGGCGACGCAACCACGGGAAAGATCGTTCACCGGAGCGGCGATGCCCTGAGTGATGGGACCGTATGCCTCGGCTTTCGCCAGGCGTTGAACAAGTTTGTAACCGATGTTGCCAGCGTCGATGTCGGGGAAGATCAAAACGTTGGCACTGCCTGCAACGGGCGATTCGGGTGCTTTCTTCTGCGCAACCGAGGGCACGATGGCGGCGTCGGTCTGCAGCTCGCCGTCAAGAGCGAGTTCGGGGGCAAGTTCCTTGGCGATGCGCGTGGCTTCAACGACCTTTGCCGCATCGTCGTTCTTGGCCGAACTATAGCTGGAATGCGAGAGGAGTGCGACCTTCGGCTCGGTGCCGATAAGGGCCTTCCAGGAGTATGCAGAGCTTACGGCGATATTGGCCAAGCGCTCGGCGTCGGGCTGAACCTCAAGGCCGCAGTCCGAGAACAGGAACGTGCCGTCCTGACCGAATTCGCAGTTGGGGACAACCATAATGAAGAACGAGCTGACCAACTTCGTTCCCGGCTTCGTTTTCAGGATCTGAAGGCTGGGGCGAAGGACATCGCCGGTGGAGTGGCAAGCGCCGGCGACCATGCCATCGGCTTTACCGGTTTTCACCATCATCACGCCGAAATACAGCACGTCGTCAAGCTTGGCGCGCGCCTCTTCGATGGTCATGCCCTTGTGCTTGCGAGCCTCGAACAGCTCCTGCGCGAGGAGTTCGCGCTCGGCGTAGGTTGCGACGTCGATGATCTCGGCGCCTTCCAAGTCGTACGGGCTTTTAATGATCTGCGTCTCGTCACCTAGAATGATGAGGTTTGCCACGTTGTCGGCCAAGATCTTGCTTGCGGCCTCCAGCGTGCGAGGATCGTTTCCCTCGGGGAGGACGATCGTCTTCTTCTCGGTGCGGGCACGTGCAACCATGTCATCCAGAAATGCGCTCATCGTTTTCCTTTCGATAGCGTTACGGAGCAAGTCGGCGACTGCTTCTAGGGGCGGACTGCTTTCGGGATTGGAGATTCTAAGGGCTTATGTCCTGAATTCTATGGTAATCGATAGCGGGTCCATGTCGACCGTTAAAATGATTCGCGGCCGCATAGCAAGGTTGCGCGGCTCTCAACGTTTGGGGGAGGAATAGCGTGAAAACCATCACGTTCGCTATACCGTGCTACAACTCGGAAGCGTACATGGACAAGTGCATCGAATCCATTCTTGCATTCGATGACGGCCGTGGCGACATCGAGATCCTTATCGTCGACGACGGATCCACTAAGGACAACACCGCCCAGAAAGCCGATTCTTGGCACGATCGCTATCCCGACACTGTTTTCGCCATTCATAAAGAGAACGGCGGCCACGGTTCTGCAGTTAACGCCGGTCTTGCGGCTGCTCGCGGCCGTTATTTCAAGGTCGTCGATTCCGATGACTGGCTCGATGAAGACTCCATGATCAAGATCATGGGCTTTCTTCGCAAGCAAAGCGAACTCAAGGACGCCGTCGACCTGGTTATTGCCAACTATGTGTACGAAAAGGTCTACGAAGGTAAATGCACGGTCATCGATTACAAGAACGTTTTCCCTGTAGAGGAGCTGTTCACCTGGGGCGATATCGGCCATTTCCGCAATAGCCAGTACCTGCTCATGCATTCGGTCATCTACCGCACCAAACTTCTGCGCGATATGAACCTGAAGTTGCCGGAGCACTGCTTCTACGTGGACAACATCTTCGTTTACGAGCCGCTGCCTTACGTTAAGAGCATCTATTACTTCAACGTCGATATGTATCGCTACTTCATTGGCCGCGAGGGGCAAAGCGTCAACGAAGAGGTCATGAAGGGTCGCATCGATCAGCAGATCCGCGTTACCAAGATCATGATCGATGCCGTCGACCCCCTGACCGATGTATACGAGAAGAAGCTTCAGAAGTACATGGAGAATTACCTCTCTATGATGATGTGCATCACCTCCGTCTTCTTGCGCATGATCGACACGCCCGAGGCCGAACAGAAACGTGACGAGATTTGGGGCTACCTGAAAGAGCGTCGTCCTCGTCTTTACCCGAAGGTTCGCAGCAACGTGCTGAACCTGGGCACGAACCTGCCAAGCGAGGCGGGCAGGCGTTTGGGTCTTGCCGGTTATCGTTTGGCTCAAAAGATTTTCAAGTTCAACTAACGTGAGGCGCCCGTTCATCGGGCGCCGTTTTCGATTCGCCGCGAACGTGCTGCGATGATGTGCAAACAAACCGCGGCTGGCATTCTTGAACGGGGGAGCTGTGGGCGTTGTCTCGCCGGGTAATCGCAACGATTCCGCTTCCGAGCTTGTAAGCTTGGATGTCTTGGCGCCGTGGTGTGGACGCGCCATTCTGCTTGTCGACCTTGATGCGTTCTTCGCTTCCGTTGAACAGCTCGATCATCCTGCGTGGCGCGGTAAACCCGTTGTAGTTGGCGGCGATTCGACCAAGCACGGTGTTGTGTCCACGTGTTCGTATGAGGCGCGTAAGTTCGGCGTGCGAAGCGCCATGGCTTCTTCTATGGCGGCGCGACTTTGCCCCGATGCCATTTGGACCGAAGGGCATTTCTCGCGTTATCGGGAGATGTCCGACAAGATCATGTCCATCATCGGTGACGAAACGCCTTTTGTTCAGCAGGTCAGCATCGACGAGGCGTTTGCTGATGTCACGCCGAATTCGGTGAACGTCGAGCATCCCGTTCGCATCGCGCAGCGCATTCAAAGCCGCGTCGAGGAGCTGGGTGTCACGTGCTCTATCGGCGTCGGCACCACGAAAGCCATCGCGAAAATGGCCTCTGACATGGATAAACCTCGTGGGTTGACCGTCGTTTACCCTGGCAGCGAGCAAAGTTTCTTAAGGCCTCTTCCAGTAAGGCTTCTAAGCGGCATTGGTGCGGCATCGGAGAAAACCCTGAAAACGTACGGCATCGAGACTTTGGGTCAACTTGCCGATGCCGATGAAGCGCTTATCGCGCATATATTGGGGAAGAACGGCACGGCCATGCAATCGCGTGCGCGCGGTGAAGACGAGGCTGTCGAATATGACGCAGCTGCGGCGAAATCGGTTTCAAACGAGATTTCCTTTGCGGAGTGCTTGAGCGACCGCGACGACATCATGGCAGCTATCGGGTCGGTTGCCGCGAAAGTCGGGCGGCGTCTGCGCGGAAAAGGGCTTGAAGGACGCACGGTCACGTTGAAGATCCGTTATGCGAATCGTCAGATCAGAAGCGTTCAGCGTCAGCTGTCTCGGCCGACGAATGACGAGATCTCGATCATGCCCTTGTTGGGCGCCATGCTCGACGAGCTGTGGACGCGTGGGGTTGAGGTACGCTTGATCGGCGTTGCGATCACCGGCTTCGACGGCGGTCGACCCGAGCAGTTCTCGCTGTTCGACGACGATTCCGTCGATCAGGGCGATGCGCGCGACAATTCGGCGTTGGCGCAGGCGAATCGCGACTTAATGGGCGAAGAGAAGCGAAAGAAGCTGCTAGAGGCAACCGACTTCGTTCGCGATCGCTTTGGCGAGGGCGCGCTTCACTACGGTCGCGAGCTCAGAACGGCTAAGAACACTACGGGTAGCGCTGCGAAGAACCCAGCCGATTATAAGTAGCATTCGGCGAAGCCTTGCCGTCGGGCGTCGTGACGCGTTTCTTCGCAACCGCTAGCGGTGGCTTGCCATGAAGAACAACGCAAGTGTGCCAGGGCCCGAGTGCGCGCCGATCACGGGGTCGACGTAGTTGATATGGATGTCGGTCACGCCGAATTTCTCGGCGATCTTGTCGCGTAGGAACTCCGCGTCTCCCAGGCAATCTCCGTGCGTGATGAAAACCGTCTGTTCGCTGATCGGCGCGTCGGCGGTTTCTTCCATATGCTTGAGCATTCCCAGGATGGACTTCTTGCGGCCCATCACCTTTTCTAGCGGAATCAGGTGGCCGTCGTCATCGACGTGCATGACCGGCTTGATGTTGAGCATGGTTCCCGCCCAGGCCGAGGTGCGCGTCACGCGTCCGCCACGGAACAGGAACATCAGGTCGTCGACAGTGAACCAATGTGCAAGCTTCAACTTGTTGTCTTCAACCCATTGGCGTGTCTCTTCGATGTTTGCCCCGGCTTGCGCCATTTGCGCGGCTTTGTATACCAGAAGGCCTTCGCCACCCGATGCAGCAAGGGTGTCGACATGCATGACGCGTCGTTCGGGGAATTCGGCGGCAAGGCTGTCAAGAAGAAGCGCAATGGCCTGGTAGGTGCCCGAAAGACCCGAGGAAAACCCAAGGTAGAGAATATCGCGGCCCGCTTCCAGAAGCGACCTTAAAAGGATTTCGGAGTCGGCCATGTTCGGAAGCGAGGTAGTGATGGCCTTGCCTTCACGCATCATCGTGTAGAACTGCTTCAGATCGGATTTCTCGCCTTTCACGAAGCTTTGGCGTTGCTGACCGTCGATCATGAAGGTAAGCGGCAGGATGTGCAAACCGAATCGACTGATTGTCTCGTCAAGGAGGTTGCTGCTGGAGTCGGTGACGATCTCGAAATTCATGGCTGGGCCTTCCTTGTCTTCCGTTTTTCCTTGTGGAATATGCCCCGATTATAACCACTTGCGTCCCTGTGTCACAATTTTGGAATGTGACCTTAACTATCCGTGGTTGCAGGGCATTTCGCATATACTGGTTCAGTTGCAAACAAGGAGTATGCGTGCGTTTCGCGCCGCTTAAAGGTATCGAAGGAAAGGCGTTCAGTGGCTAACTCGTATAAAAGCACCATGAACCTTCCCCAGACCGATTTCGCTATGAAGGCTAACCTCCCTTCCAGGGAGCCCGAGCGTTTGGCCAAGTGGGAAGAGGAGCACCTGTATTGGAAGGTTCTCGAGAAGAACAAGGACGGCAAGCCATTCGTTTTGCATGACGGTCCTCCGTATGCCAACGGCCCCATCCACATCGGCCACGCCTTCAACAAGATCCTGAAGGATTTCGTTATCAAAAGCCACGCTCAGCGCGGTTTCTATACCCCGTATGTTCCCGGTTGGGACTGCCATGGCCAGCCTATCGAGCACATGGTCGAGGAGAAGCTCGGGCCCGAGAAAATGGCCAAAATCGATCAGCCCACGCTTCGCCGTCTTTGCCACGAGTGGGCCGAGAAGTACGTGAACATCCAGCGCGACGGTTTCAAGCGCCTGGGTGTCAACGCCGATTGGGATCATCCGTATCTCACGTTCCAGCCTAACTTCGAGGCCGGCAACGTCGAGATCTTCAAGCAGATGTACCTTGACGGCCAGATCTATCGCGGCAGTAAACCCATTCACTGGTGCAAGCATTGCCACACCGCACTGGCCGAGGCAGAGATCGAGTATGGTGACGAGGTGTCGCCCTCTATCTTCGTGCGTTTCAAGATGCGCGAAATGCCCAAGGCATTCGCTGAGGCTGGCGCTACGGGCGATGTCTTCGTCCTGATTTGGACCACCACGCCGTGGACGCTTCCTGCGAACACCGCGGTCAGCCTTGCCCCCGACGCCGATTACTGCCTGGTCACCGCTCAGGGCGCTCAAATGGTCATGGCTTTGGACCTGGTCGAGCAGGTTGCCGGCAAGTGCGAGTGGGATTCTTATGACATCATGAAGGGTGCCGACGGCGAGCCCGTCACCATGAAGGGTGTCGATTTCGCCTACATGACCTACGAGCGTCCGATCTTCCCCGAGAAGAAGGGCGTCATCATCTACGGCGATCACGTCACGCTTGAGGACGGCACCGGCTGCGTTCATACTGCTCCTGGCCATGGTCAGGACGACTATCTGGTCGCATCCAAGTTCGATGGCGTCGAGACTCTCATGCCCGTCGACGACGATGGCAAGCTCACCAAGGACGGCGGCCCGTTCGTCGGCCTTGACACCGACGACGCCAACCCCGTCATCATCGAGTGGCTTCGCGAGAAGGGCACCCTTGCAGGCGAGCTGAAGATCAACCACAGCTATCCACACTGCTGGCGTTGTCACGAGCCCGTCATCTTCCGTGCTACAGACCAGTGGTTCGTCAGCATGGATAAAACCGGACTGCGTGACAAGGCGCTTGACGCCATCAACAACAAGGTTCGTTGGATCCCCGAGTGGGCTTCCAACCGTATCGGCTCCATGGTTGCCGACCGTCCTGACTGGTGCATTTCTCGTCAGCGCTCATGGGGCGTGCCTATCCCGGTGTTCCGCTGCGCCGAATGCGGCGAGATCGTGGCCACCGAGGAAACCTTCGATGCCGTCATCGACCTGTTCTACAACGAAGGCGCCGATGCTTGGTTCACCAAGCAGCCGAGTGAGTACCTTCCCGAAGGCACCCACTGCGAGAAGTGCGGTTGTACCGAGCTGAAGCCCGAAAAGGACATCCTTGACGTTTGGTGGGAGAGCGGCGTTACCCATAACAGCGTTCTGCGCCATCGCGCCAACGAGGGCCTTGTGTGGCCTGCCGACATGTACCTTGAGGGATCCGATCAGCATCGTGGTTGGTTCCAGTCTTCGCTGCTCACTTCCGTGGGCGCGTACGGCGAGCCTCCGTACAAGGCCGTTATGCACTGCGGCTTCACTGTGGATGAAAACGGCGAGAAGATGTCCAAGTCCAAGGGCAACGGCGTTGATCCCGCCGATGTCACGGGCAAGTACGGCGCCGATGTTCTGCGTCTGTGGGTTTCCAGCGTCGATTACTCCCAGGACGTTCGCATCTCCGACGACATCCTCAACCAGGTCGCTGGCACGTATCGTCGTTTCCGCAACACGTTCCGCTTCCTGCTTGCCAACGTCTACGACTTCGACGACGCCAAGGATGCCGTAACCGACTGGAACGCCCTTGCTCCTGTCGATCAATGGATGATGGTGAAGACTCAGGAGCTTCTGCACAACGTTCAGAAGGCTTATGAAGATTATCGTTTCCATAACGTGTACCGCGCTGTTTACGATTTCGTCGTCAACGAGCTTTCGGCTGTTTACATGGAGGCAAGCAAGGATCGTCTGTATTCTGACGCTCCGAATTCCGTGGCGCGTCGTGCTGCTCAGACCGTCATGATGAACGTTCTTGAGGTTATGGTGCGCATTCTTTCGCCCATCCTTTCGTTCACCACCGACGAGGTTTGGGAGAACTTCCCGAAGGCTGCCCTGCAGCGCGAGGGTCGTCCCGAAAGCGTCCAGCTTGCCGGTTGGCCCACCGATGCCGATTTCGCGCCTGCGATTCCCGAGGGTGCCCCCGAGGCAATCAACGAGTCCTTCGCTGTTATCCTTGAGGCTCGCGATGCTGTTCTTAAGGCTCTCGAGGACGCTCGTGCTGCCAAGGCAATCAACAAGAGCCAAGAGGCAGCTGCGGTCGTTTCTGCCCCGCAGGAGATGCTTGATGTGCTTACCGGCATGACCGACGAGCAGTTCGAGGAGCTTTGCGTTATCTCCGGCGTCCAGTATCAGGTTGCCGATGAGATCTCCGTTGTTATCAAGCAGGCCGAAGGCGAGAAGTGCCCGCGTTGCTGGAATTACCGCGAGCTTGGCGGCAACGAGCACCATCCTCACGTGTGCAAGCGTTGCGGCGACGCTCTTGACGAGATCGGTTTCGAAGAGCCCGCTGAATAAGCGCTGCCGGCTTATTATCAACCGATTAGGCAAGGAACGTGAACGTGAAGCCCGAACAGGCGCCCGCAAACGAACAGCTTGAGACCATCGAGAAGAACGCCTGCGCATCTGATGCGCAGGCGGATCTTTCATGCAGCACGCGCAACAAGCGCGTGCTGTTCGTTGTTTTGGCGGCGGCTTGGGTTGCTTTCGATGCATTCACTAAAGCCCAGTTCCATGGCGGTGTCGTTGGCCGTGTCGTCTTCGGCCCGGTGTTTGGCTTGTTCGATTTTCGTTTGATTCACAACACCGGCGGCGCGTGGGGAATCTTCTCCAATTCCACCTTTGCCCTTGGTGTTTTCTCGCTTGCGGTGTGCCTTATCGCAAGCATCTATTTCTTTATTGCCTCTAAGTATATGAACTTGTTCGAAATCGTTGGTTTCGCTCTTGTCGTCGCGGGAGGCGTTGGCAATGCAATCGATCGTTTCGTTTTGGGCTATGTCGTCGATTTCATCGAGTTCGCCTTCTTCGAGTTCCCGGTGTTCAACGTGGCCGATATTGGCGTTACTTGCGGGTTCGTCATATTGATCATTGGGCTTATCGTTGATTTCTCGAAGGGCGACGACTCCGATAAAGAAACGACGAAAGCCGATAAAACGGGGCGCGATCAGGGAGGTAATAAGTAGATGGCCGTTTCTCGTGTTCATATTGCCGATGCGCTCGATGCCGGCAAGCGCCTTGACGCTGTTCTGGGCGAGCGCGGCTGTTATGCCAGCCGCAGCGCCGCAGCCAAGGCTATCGAGAACGGGCATGTGCTTGTTGCGGGCAATCTCGCGTCGAAGAAGCAAACCGTGAAATCCGGTGACGTCATCGTTTACGAGCTTGAGGAGACGCCGGTTCCTACGGCTTTGCGTGGCGAGCCTATCGATCTTGATATCCGTTTCGAGGACGAGCATCTGCTGGTTCTTTCGAAGCAGGTTGGGTTGGTTTGCCATCCGTCGGTCGATCATCTTGATGGCACTTTGGTGAATGCCCTTATTTACCATTGCGGCATCGATAACCTGGCAAACGTTCAGGGCGAGGATGATCGTCTCGGTATCGTCCATCGCCTTGACATGGATACGTCTGGCCTTATGCTCGCTGCGAAGGATGACCCAACCGGTTATGCCCTTATGGAGTCCATCCAAGATCGTACGGTTGATCGTCATTATCTTGCGCTCGTTCATGGCATCATCGCGCGCGACACCGGCATGATCGATGCGCCTATTGCCCGATCTGCCAAAGATCGCACGCGTATGGCCGTTCGCGACATCCCTTCGGCGCGTGATGCCATCACCACGTTTCGCGTTCTCGAGCGATTCGAGGCGCATTCCAAAGATGATGGCTACACGCTTATCGATTGCAAGTTGTTCACTGGCCGCACTCATCAGATTCGCGTGCACATGGAATACACGCGCCATCCGTTGGTTGGTGAGTTTATGTACACGGGCAGCAAACCGCGATATGAGTCCGCCGATCTTGGCTGCCAGCGTCAGTTCCTTCATTCGTTCCGTCTGCGTTTCCCGCATCCGGAAACGGGGGAGCAACTTGAATTCGCTGACAACCTTCCGACTGATCTGCGCGAGGTTTTGGATAAGATCTCCGATCGAAGCATGGGTCGCACGGATGCCGGCGATGAAGTTGCGGCGATGCTTTCGTATGCCCCGTTTCCCAGCATTGATGGTGTGCCGTTCGCTGCCACGTTGTAGAAGATCTGGGGTATCATTGGCCCAATAATGTCGTTATATCCGTCTTATCGTTGAAAGGTCGCACGTTATGGGCAACATTCAGCAAACGGCCGATCACCGTATCGGCGCAGACGAAAACGCTGCTGTTAAAACCGTTCTTTTGGGTGTGACAGGCGGGGTTTCCATTTACAAGTCTTGCGAGGTCATTCGCGGCCTCCAGAAGCAGGGCATTCGCGTGAAGGTTGTTATGACCGAGCATGCCACGCATTTCATCGACCCCTCCCTGTTCCGCTCCCTTACGCGCGAACCGGTGGGTTTGGGTTTGTTCGATAATCCCAGCGATCCCATTCATCACATCTCGCTTGCTAAAGAGGCCGATGTGTTCTGCATCGCTCCTTGTACCGCGAACGTCATTGGCAAAATCGCAAATGGCATTGCCGATGATTTGCTGACGACGACGGTTATGGCTTGTACATCGCCTTTGATCGTGGCTCCGGCAATGAACGTGAACATGTACGAAAGCGCTGCCAATCAGGCTAACCTTGCCACGCTCGCTGCCCGCGGCGTCAAGATCGTCGAGGCGGCTGACGGCTATCTTGCCTGCGGCGATACCGGCAAGGGCAAGCTCGCCTCGGTCGAGGACATCGTGTCGACTATCATGACGGTTCTTAACGATGAACGGGAAGAGGCCCCTTCGTTTGAGCGCGATCTGCAAGGGAAGCGTGTTTTGATTACCGCGGGCCCCACGCGTGAGCCTATCGACCCTGTGCGCTACATCTCCAACCCTTCCACGGGTAAGATGGGATTCGCCCTTGCCGCTGCCGCGCAGGAGCGTGGTGCGGACGTCGTTCTTGTTTCCGGTCCGGTGGAGCTGGCAAACCCCGAAGGCGTCGAAGTTCATCGCGTTCAGACTGCACTCGAGATGATGCAGGCAAGCGCTGCGTTCTTCCCGCAGTGCGATATCACTATCTTCACTGCCGCGGTTTCCGATATGCGCCCCGTTCATGTGAGCGATCGCAAGCTCAAGAAGGGCCGTGACGATGCCCGATTGGCCAACATCGAGCTGACGCAGAACCCGGACATCCTGAAAACCCTCGCTCATCAGAAGGGCGATCAGGTGGTTATCGGGTTTGCTGCAGAAACCGACGATGTCATCGCCAACGCAGCCAAGAAGCTCAACGAGAAGGGTGCCGATATGATCGTCGCCAACGACGTGAGCGAAGGCAAGGGTTTCGGAGCCGACGACAACCGTGCCTCGTTCGTTTTCAAGGTCGATGGCGCTGATGCTGTTGAGTCGCTCCCCGTTATGACCAAGCGTGCTTTGGCCGACGAGATCCTATCCAAAGCCGTTTCTCTTTCCGAATCCAACTGAAAGGAGAACCAATGATCGGTTCAACGTGCAACCTCCTCATTGATTCTTGCTGCGATCTGCCTTTTGACGTGGTAAATCGCGAGAACGTCGGTCTTATCAGCTTTCCGTACTACTTCGGTACCCAAGAAACTCTTGATGATCTTTGGCAGACGTCCACTTCAAAGGAGTTCTATGAGCGCATGAGCAAGGGCGAGCAGCCCACTACCGCCGGAGCTCCGTTCCAGCTGATGAAGGACATGTTCGAGAAATGCATCGAGTCGGGCAGGCCCACGGTGTACCTGTCGTTCTCGTCTGGTTTGTCGGGCCACTTCGACCAGGTGCTTCGCGTGCGCGATATGGTGCTCGAGGAGCATCCCGAAGCCGAGCTGTACGTTGTCGATACCCACCTGGCATCGACGGGCGAGGCTTTGCTTATTTTCGAAGCGTTGCGTCAGCATGAGCGTGGTATGAGCGCCAAGGAGCTTGCCGACTGGGCAACCGAGGCGCAGTACTTCGTGCACGTGTACTTCATGGTTGACGACCTTGAGAGCCTTCGCCGCGGTGGTCGTATTCCCAGCTCCGTGGCTTTCGCGGGTTCCAAGCTGGATGTGAAGCCGCTGTTGTTCATCGCGATTGACGGAACTCTGCAGATCAAGGGAATTGCTCGTGGCAGGAAGAAGGGTTTGAAGCAACTGGCTGAATTCTTCGCTCAGAAAGCAGAGCTTACCGAGGACGACCCTTATGTGATCATTGGTTCGGCTGAGGCTCCGAAGGATGTCAAGAAGCTCGAGGAGCTTGTGCTGAAGGAATCGAAGAAGGAAGAACCCATCTTCGTTGAGCACACGGTGGGTCCGGTTATCGGCAGCCATGTTGGTCCGGGAATGGTGGCTATTAGCTTCTGGGGTCCCGACAAACGCGAGGAATTATCGGTTGCCAACCGCATCGCTCGCAAGGTTAAGGGTACCGAGTAATCGTCCGGTTCATATAAATCAGAAAGGGGCCTCGCGGCCCCTTTCTTTGCTTCTGATTGCGATGCGAATGGTTCGCATTCGTTGTGTTGTTCGCGGGATTAGCGCGGATCGACGATGTCGGTTTCCCATAGGCCGTGCTTGTTGCAGTAAGCGAAGGCCTTCAAAGGAGCAGCTTCGCTGATGCCGAAGAACACTTCGGGCTCGTCGGTGGGAACCTTGAAGGCGCAGATGCCCGGAGCGGTGACTGCAATCCAGCGAATGGAATGCTCAGGGGTCATGGGGTGGTCTGCCTCGCCGCAGCGAACGGTAAGAGTGTCGCCCTCGATGGTGGTAACGGGCTTGTGCTTTTCAGCAGAGAACTCTGCAGGGTTGGGGACAAGCTCGGTCATCGGCTTGCCGCAGCAAACCATCGTGCCGCCGCCTTCGCATGCCTGGTAAACGACATTGCCGCAAACTTCGCACTGATAAAACTTAGGATCTGCCATTGCAACCATCCTCTCTTATGGTTTCGGTATACATCCATGTTAACAGGAAACACTACTAATAAGCAAGAGTAAGCTTTTGTAGGTAACCAATATGGACGTGAATCGGCATACTTATGTTGCCGAAAACCCAACACCACGATCATACCAATGCGAATCGCTTGCGTGGTCGGGGTTTTCTTGTTTGTCCTGTTTGTTACCGTGCTGGTAACATGGCTGTTGCTTTGCGTGGCTGTTAAAGCGTGTGGTCTCGTGATTTCGGGTTGTCGACGAGGAAGTATGCTCATTAAGGTTTGGTTCGAGGGTTTGCTCTTGGGGTGGTCGCTGGGAAGGCTTTTGAATCGATGATGTGTGGAAAACTCCATCAACTGAAAAAATGTCTTGAATTGTTTTGGACTTACAAGTAAGATAACTAACCGTTGCAGCGCGAAAGCGCGAAAACATTTATCGGGTTGTGGCGCAGTTTGGTAGCGCACTTGACTGGGGGTCAAGGGGTCGCAGGTTCAAATCCTGTCAACCCGACCAGCGAAATCGCAGGTCAGAAGCATAGGTTTCTGGCCTGTTTTCATTTGGGCACTTTTCTGGCACTTTCAACCACGCCTCGTGCAAGGCGCTGCTCGATTCAAGGAGAGTTTCAATATCATTTCCGGATCGGAGGCAGAGACGATCCACGAGAATTACCTCAAAAATCAGAAGAGAGCCAAGAAGGGAAAATAATCTCTTGAAAGCCATTCACGCAAAATGACGCTTCATGATTGCGTCTACGGTCAAGCTGTGGGCGATGCTCTTGGCGTGCCTTACGAGTTTAAGTCCCGTGACTCGTTCGAATGCTCCTACATGGATGGATACGGAACCCATAACCAGCCTATTGGCGCTTTGAACGACGGCACGTCGATGTCTCTTGTCATTTGCGACAGCTACCGAGAGCTTGGACGCATCGACGTAAGCGACATTCGAGATAAGTTCGTATCGTAGTACCGCGGTGGCGCATACACGTGCGACGGCCTCTTCGATATCGGCAACGCCACCGCTGAAGCGCTCCGCATTGGGCATGGGCTTGCGGGCGAATTGGAAAACGGCAATGACTCCCTTATGCGCACTGTCCCACTCGCATTCACTGATGCGACGGACGACGAGGTTCGCGCGGTGTCGGCGATCACGCATGCGCACCCGACATCTACCGAGGCCTGCGTTGCGATGGTCGGAGCCGCTCGCTCTCTTATTGCTGGTGCAAACGCCCGCGAAGCGGCTTAGGCTTGTGGCGTTAACTTTGAAAAGCCTAGGGACAAAGTGCGCTCTGGCGGTTACGTGCTTGATACGTTCGAGGCTGCGCTATGGTGCCTTGCGAATACGTCGAATTACCGCGATTGCGTGCTCCTTGCTGTCAATCTCGGTAGCGACACAGACACGACGGGCGCAGTTGCTGGAGCCCTCGCTGGAATCGTTTACGGTGTTGAGGGAATCCCAGAAAAATGGCTCAACTCCCTGAGAGGCGAAGACGTCATCGAAAGACGCCTCTTTTAAACCGTGCATTTCCTTGCGTTGACAGCCGTCTCTCGGGACGGCTTTTCATTGCCGATTTGAGGTGACCTTATGCCCCCGACCAAGCCCCCAGGCATCGAGTTGGACCCGTTCAAGTTCGCCAAATGGGACGAGTCTACCGCGGTTTGAAGGTTCGCTCAGTCGGACGTGCCCCAGCTGTTCATGCTGTGCCAGTGGTGAAAGATCTCCGAGATCGTCCAGAAAGGTCCGGACGGCTTCGTGCAGGCATACGACGAGATCGCCGCCGACTTCGCCGCCGAGTGGTACGAGCACAGGGCGGGTTTGGACGGCGTGAGGCTCGACCAGGCGCTGACGATGACGACCTACAGCCCCGAGTCCGTCGACGAGGTGGCGCGCTACCAGGCTAAGAAGCTGGCGAAGGAGGGAGACGCGGCGTTCGCGAGGGCATGCGGAGAGTACGCCCGAAACGACCTGTTCCGAAGCCTCAACGAGACGATCATCGCCAACGTCGGGCGCGACAGGGACAAGGGCGCGAGGTTCGCCCGCGTGCCGACGGGCTTCGAGACCTGCACGTTCTGCCTGATGCTCGCGAGCCGAGGTGCGGTCTACCACTCGCGCAAGGCCGCTGGCGAGTTCAGGCACTTCCACAGGAACTGCGACTGCAAGGTGGTCCCGAGCTTCGAGGACGACCCCGAAGCCGAGCTGGTGCAAGGGGTCAAGCCTAGGGAGCTGTACGACCTGTACAAGCAGTTCAAGGAGATAGACGGCTATGGGCTGCCGAGGGTGCAAAAAGAAGCGTTGAAGGCAGCGGCATGTCGCGCTTCTGGGTTTACCGGCAAAAAGAGTGCGGATTACGCTGATATTTTGGATGCAGCTATTTTAAGCGCCTCCAAAGAGTTCAGGGCACTGGGGAGAACCATCGCTTCGTACAATACGACTGTCGGCAGGTTGCTAGGTCTTTTTGGCAAGCAGCATGGAATCACCCTCTCTGGTTCTTGGGAACTCGGGACGAACGGGAAAGCGATATTCGCATTGCCAGAAGGCAATGAGGTATGGGCGATGCTCACAGCAATGGACGCGGGCGATGAGGTCGTGTTTTTGCCGCAAGACAGAGACATGGCCCCAGACGTCAGGACTTCTAAGGGGTACGCCGAGATAAAGACACCAAGAAGCATCAGGAAAGTAGCCGATAGGTTAAAGCATGCTTCTGAACAGCTCGACGCGTACGGGAGTCCAGACGGAGATGTATATCTGAGTTTGCTCAGATTTAAGTCCGAAGAACAGGCAGCGATTGATGTGGCTCAAAGGTTCGTAGGTGACGGAACCATCAAGAGTATTCACGTCATACATGGCGACGGAAAAGTCGAGACGATAAAAAGAATGGACGCGGGCCTCGGTTCTTAACCAGGGTGCGCGTCCATATCCGTATCTTATCACATCGGGGCGTGGCGGAATAGACAGACGCGCCAGTTTCAGATGCTGGCGGGCGGATCGCCCGTGCGGGTTCGAGTCCCGCCGCCCCGACCACAAGCAGTTGATCAAAGCCATCCGCACGGGTGGCTTTCTTCATATAAGGACATGCCCCGCACGGGGCGCAGGAAACGAAGCGCCGCACGGCGCGAGAAGGAGGCATGCATGGAAAACGAAGCCCAGCAGCAGGAAGGGCAGCAAGCGCAGGCTGGCGAGACCCAGGGGAAGGACTACAAGGCGCTCTACGAGGAGGCCGTCAAGGAGTCCCGCAAGTGGGAGAAGCGCAGCAAGGAGAACCTCGCGCAGCTCAACGACCTCAAGGGCTCCAAAAGCGAGCCCGACCCCACGATCGAGGAGCGCATCGCCGCGCTCGAGAAGGAGAAGGGCGACCATCCACATTCCCTTTGCGCTCATAATTGCAAGTTCAACTCAGCAGACCATGCGGCATGCTATTGTTAGTTGATTTCAGTCGTGATCTTGACCAAATGAGTGCGAGCATGCAATCCAATGACGTCTCCAAAGAAGAGCTCCAACAACTGGCCGATCTTGCCGGTGTCGAACTTGTTTTCCAAGACGATTCGCCTGAAGTGGACGATCAGGCCGTCGAGACGAATATTCCCTTGGGCCCCGATCCAATCACCCTCTTGATCAACCAAATGACCCAAGTCGTTATGAACAGCGGCGGGGATGAATTCGCCATGTTTGCCGCTCAAAACAAAGACCGCATCGGCCATGCGGCGGCAAACCATCCCGAAGTTGCCGATGCGCTGGTGACCTGCTATAAGATCGGCATTGGAAACGGCAGCGCCGCGTGCATGAACGATCTTGGCGCCCTGTACTACATGGGCGACATCGTTGAGCAGGATTATCATATGGCAGCCGAGCTTTACGAGGAAGCCATGGATCATGGCTGTTATCAGTCCATCATCAACCTTGGCTACATTTACGAATATGGACGCACGGGCGAGCCCGACTACGCTGCGGCGTATCGCTTTTACTCGCTTGCTGCCGCGCTAAGCCCTTCTTGCGAGGCTGTTTACAAGTTGGGCGATATGTTCAGCCGCGGCCGCGGTGTTCCCGTCGACAAGGCCAAAGCGTACTACTTGTATGAGCGCAGCCTGTCGTTGGCGAATTCCGAGGTAGAGATCGCGCAGCCCGCCATTCGCATTGCGAACATCATCATGGAGGATGATTGTGAATCGTACGGCGTCGAGCGCGATTTCCTTCGCGCGCTGGCTTTGTATCAGCAGGCGGAAATCGGCCTGCGCATCGATATCGCTGACGGTCAGACGTACTACATCAAGCGCTTGCGCGAAGCCATCGATGGCCAGAAGCGCGTTCGTGCTCTTCTTTCACCTCGCCATTACTAATCGGAGCTAAGCCAGGGCTCCGGAAAGCAAGACGATCGCGGTTGCGACCGCGATTCCTTCAATGATCGTCAGGCCGTTCGAAAGTCCTGCCAGCTTTTGATCGCCGCCGCACCAAAGGGTGAACGTCGGACCCATAGCACTGGCAGGTGCCCAAAGAAGGATGCAGATGACGATTTTCGTAGTGGCGTCAAACGGCAAAAACGCAAGAGATAGAAGGCTGAATGCGGTCGAGAAAAGCGCGCGCGACACTAGGATCACCCCGATCTTGCGGATGTTGGGGCCAACCGTGTCGAATCCGATCATCAGGCCAAGCATCAACATCGCGCAGAAGGCGTTCGCGTTCGCCATGGGCTCGGTGAAGGCGACGACTTGCGTCGGGATCTGGATATCCAAAATCGCCAGTACGATTAGCAGCAGATATGCGTCGAAGGGGAGCGAACTGAAAAGCCGCTTCGCGACGAACTTCCCTGAGTTCGGGACGGGGTCTTTTCCCGCAAGGATTCCGGTGAGCGCGTATGCGCCGCCTGTCATCATCAGGGCGTTTCCTGCGTCGAACATGCAGACGGCAACGGCCATTTCTGGTGAAAACAGCGATTGCACGTAAGGCAGCGCGAAGCAACCGATGTTGAAACCGCAGATGTTCAGCAAGTAAAACACGCGGTCGCGGCGGTTCGAGTTCCGCGTTGCAAGGAATGCGGCCGCGTAGGGTATGACAGCGCAAGCAAGGCCCACGGGAACCAACAGAAGAAGCGAGGGCGTGAATTCGGCGGATCCAAATGCGTGAACGACAGAGCAGGGAAGCGTGAACGTGAAAACGATTTTCGAGACAACCTGCTCGGGTCGTTGGCCAAAAACCCCGCTTCTTCCCGCGAAGTATCCAACGATGATGATGGTGACGAAAGCCGCCACCTTTATAAGGACCGTTTCCATTTCAATGCGCTTCCCAAAAGACACGCCGCGCGCGGCGGCGTTAGATGTTACGCTTTGGTTCTAGCACATTGCGCGTTGGCGATTGCCAAAAGAGGGCTTCGGGCACCATCCCTTCATTTGATGCTCGTTTGCGCTAGAGTGTTGATTTGTTTCGCTGCGATATGCGGCGGCTGACGGTTTGTTCGATTGCTGAGTCGATGCGGTTGCATCGCAACGCTGCATGTTAGAGGGGGATTCTGATGTCCGAAACGATCGAGTCGATTTCGAAAGCGATTGACGAGAACAACCAGTTCAACGGCTACTGGATTGGTTACCTGTATTGCAAGAAGGATTCGCTCACCTTCAGTATCGACAATCACTATGGCATTCCCGGAACTGATATCACCAAGCCGGTAGGCGAGATGTCGTTCGAGGAAATCGTCGACTTCAATATCGAGATTGACGACATGACCGACACCATGATCGATCGCGTTGTTGAATCGCGTCCCGGTCTTGTCGAGTTCTTCTTCGAATCGGGTTCCGCCCGCATCGACGCCAAGAAAGTTCACTGGCTGTCCTACGAAGGTTACTAATCATCGCCACGCTTCCAGCGGGTTAAGCTGGTCACTGAGACTTCCTGTACGGCGCGTGGTCGTAGGATCTGTTAAACGAAAAGGGGCTCGGATGATTCCATCCGAGCCCCTGCGGTTTCTGGCGCTTTCGGTTTCGTGTCTTGCTAAACGCTTTCGTTACTTATCGTCGCGGTTGTAGATGCCGGTGAAACCCTCAAGCCTGACCATCTTGCCACTGTCGTCATAGAAGCAATCGTAAGCGAAACCCGACTCCTCATCTTCGAACAGCAGGGTGACGCGATCGATGGCAGTGACGTCCCATGTCTTCAGAGTGGACTCTTCCTTATTGTCCCAAACGATGGTGCCATTGGCTTTAAGGGTGAAGGAATCTTTGGGATTGTCTTCATTGGTCCAGTGAGTGTCGACGATCTTAGCGAGTTCCTTGTTGTAGTCGCCGCGGATGTACCACGTGCCGCTCACAAGGTCGTAGCACGTCATGGGATCGTTGAAGATCAGGTCGAAGTTGCCTTCGCCTTCCTCGGCGGGGATCAGATGGTTGTCTTCGACGGCGCTGGGGTATCCGTATTCGTTAAGCTGCTTTCCGTCTGCATCAACGAACACCGGGGCCAAGGGAAGGAAGTTCTCGAAATACAATCCGCCTTTAGATTTGTCGCCGTCAACGTACCACATGTCGGACTCGCCGCTTGGCTTGCCGTGATCGGTGCTCGATCCAGCTTCCAGATAAATCGGATTGGCGTTGGCTGCAGGCTCGAGTTTCTTCGTCGGTGCGCTTGCCGAGCTAGCAGATGCGCTCGACCCTGCGGATGCACCGTCGGATTTGCCTCCGCCGCAAGCGGTGAGACCAAATGCGAGTACCGCTGTCAAAGCAACGGTGGCCAAAACCATGAGAGGTTTTTGCGCCGTGCGCTCGTGCGATTTCAACGCAGTTGATTGTTTCATGGCTGCTCCTATCATTCTCGTCCGTCCTTTGATTATAAGAAAGCGGGCATCTAGCCGCGAGGTCTTCACGTCCATGTGAAGTGGGGCAAATGCGCCTTTTGTCCCATTCTTCGTTCATTGTGAATGCTCGGCTTTGGTTTGCTCGCGCGCGTTCCATAAGGTAATGTTTGTTCCCGTTGTTCGTCACGAAAGAGAGCCGGTTTCATGTTCAAGATCAATCATGCCATCCTCCACGTATTCGATTTCATTTCGTGCGTGAACGTGTACTCTCAGGAGGAGCTTGACCTTTCTGATAAGAACGTGAAGTCGTATGTGCAGCGTGTCGCCAAGCATGCACTGGGCAATATCGACAACAAAAGGGGCGAGTTCGAATCCGAGAGCGGTTTTAAAAACGAACTTTCCGATTACCTGAACGGGCATAACGACTTCATCGACTTGTCGCTGATGATTGCTGAATTCATCGGAAGCGAGCTCGGCCGCATGGAGCATCCGGTTTCCAGCGACTTGCTTGTTGTCGATTTCGAGGACACGCCAAAGGCCCCTAAGGTTTCCGCTGAGGATTTGGAAGAAATGTCCGAGGAAGAGGCTGCGGCTGCTCAGGCCGAGCTTGACGCCGCGTATGCGGGACGTAGCGCCCGCTACTTCGGATTGCTGTTGCTTGAGAGCAAGCCAGCTTTCATGCATGAAGTGGGTAGGGGCGACGACGGCTCTTCGGTGAATCGCATCGAGCGTCATCATGCCATCTTGCCGAGCCCTTCCCAGAAGATTTCTTCGTTCGCGCTGGTGGATGTTCGCAACATGTCGGTTCAGTTCGTTGACAAAGCCCGCGAAATCGCAGGTGAGGAGCGCTGGCTTATCCCTCAAGGCCTACTTCAGTGCACGATGGAGGCCTCCAGTAAGGAGCTCATCGACACCACGATGCGCTTGGTTGAGGAAATCGCCACCGAATACGGCGCCAATGCGGCAATCGCCACTGCGAAAGCGAAGGCGTATGTCGCCGAGAATGCGGACGACTCCGATGAGGTTCCGTTTGACGAGTTCGTTGAAGAGGTTTTCGAAGACGAGGGCCCGCGCCGGAGTTTCGTCGAGGCTGCTCAGCGGGAGAATCTTCCCGATCATGCGCCTGTTGAGCGTGCAGTTGCCAAGCGCGTGACGCGCAACCATAAGATTCGCACCGACACGGGAATCGAGATCACGTTCCCGGCCGAATATGCGCAGAACCCCGAGTTCATCGAGTTTACGAGCGCGGCCAACGGCCTTATCCGCATCGAGCTTAAGAACATCGGAAGCATCGAGAACAAGTAGTTGAATGAAAGAGGCAGCCGCATATGCGACTGCCTCTTGGTTTGCAGCAGCCGAGCGCGCTTCCTCGGAAGCGCAGCGACAGCTGCCTGGGGTTTTATGCGGCTGCCTACGCCCTTTGGCAACGCCGCCGATCGCGTATACGGCTTCGCCTATACGCGCCGCGGCTGCCTAGACCAGCTTGCCCTTGCAGTGGTCGATCATGTGCTGGATGATCTGGGCATCCCAGTCGCTCATTTCCTTCTTGCGGTGCACCAGCTTGCCATCCTTGATCTCGTCGAACTCGATGGTGCAGCGAGCGAAGCGGGTGACCTTCGAAGGTTCGTCGCGGGTGATGCAGCCTTCCTCAACCTTGAAGGCGCCCAGTGCGCGCTTCATCATGGGGTTGAACATGACGTGCGGGTTCTCGTTTGCGTCAAGGTAGGCGCATGCGCACTTCGTCACGCCGATTTGGTTTGCGGCCAGGCATGCGGCATCTTCGTGTGCGGCAAGCGTGTCAAGTAGATCCTGCGCAAGCTCGGCGTCTTCGGCGGTAGCGGGGGTGCAAGGAGTGCTCAAGATCTCCTCGTCGCGTACAAGCTCTTTGATCATGATTTCCCTCTCTAATAGGCGCTTTACGCGCCGTGGATTTCTTTCAGTGACGGGCGAGATTGTACCACGCCAATCGCGTGTCGTGCTTCGTTATGGTATCCTGTGGACGTGCTGTGACTGACGGAATAACGTGGCTACCACGGGGGAGCAGCGCAACATACAAGCCGACCGTCTGGGCAAGTCACTGCATAAGCAGGGGCTTGCCTTTTTTCGTTGGGGCGAACAGTTAGACAGAAAGGAAGCGCATGCAGAATCTGGTCGATATCCTTAAGGGCAATCCTTATCCCGGCCGAGGCATTGTGGTGGGTAAGGACCGCGTGTACTACTTCATCATGGGGCGCAGCGAGAACAGCCGCAACCGCGTGTTCGTGAAAACCGAGGACGGTATTCGCACCGAGGCCCACGATCCTGCGAAGCTGGTTGACCCTAGCTTGATCATCTACCACCCCGTGCGCACGATGGGCGAGAAGCTGGTGGTTACCAACGGTGATCAGACCGACACCATCGTCGACGCAGGCGATTTCCGCGCGGGCTGCATGAAGCGCGAGTTCGAGCCCGATGCCCCGAACTTCACCCCGCGTATCTCCGCCGTCATCAACGAGGATGGCTCGTTCGAGATCTCCATCCTGAAGCATCAGCAGAACGGTCGTTGCCTGCGTGAGTTCTTCGCTTATGAGGGTGTTGACGAAGGTTGCGGCTACTTCATTTCCACCTATCAGGGCGACGGCAACCCGCTGCCTACCTTCGCCGGCGAGCCCATTGAGGTTGCCTTGGGCACCCCCGAAGAGATCTGGGCGGCTTTGAATCCCGACAACAAGGTCTCGCTTTACGCGAACGTTGCTGGCGACATCACTATCTTCAACAAGAATCTGGGGGACTAAACGATGAACGAGCTCGAGCTTAAGTACGGCTGCAACCCTAATCAGAAGCCTGCACGTATCTTCATGAAGGACGGATCCGACCTGCCCGTCGCGGTGCTGAACGGCCGTCCCGGCTACATCAACTTCCTGGATGCCTTCAACTCTTGGCAGCTGGTCCGCGAGCTGAAGGCTGCAACCGGCCTCCCTTCGGCGGCTTCCTTCAAGCATGTTTCTCCGGCTGGTGCCGCCGTTGCTCATCCTCTGACCGACATCGACAGGCAGATGTACTTCGTCGACAACGTTCCTGCCGACTACGAGCTTTCTCCCATTGCCACGGCTTACATCCGTGCTCGCGGCGCCGACAGGCTTTGCAGCTACGGCGACTGGGCTGCTCTTTCCGATGTATGCGACGCTGACGTTGCCAACTACCTGAAGTGGGAAGTCTCTGACGGCATCATCGCCCCGGGCTTCACCGACGAGGCGCTTGAGATCTTGAAAACCAAGAAGGGCGGCAAATACAACGTCATCCAGATCGACCCCGACTACGTGTGTGCCCCCATTGAGTGCAAGGACGTATTCGGCGTGACGTTCGAGCAAGGTCATAACGACTTCACCATCACCCCTGACCAGCTTGACAACATCGTCACTCAGAACAAAGAGCTCACTGATCAGGCGAAGATCGACATGGTGGTGGCTCAGATCACGCTGAAGTACACCCAGTCGAACTCCGTGTGCTACGTGAAGGACGGCTTGGCAATGGGCGTCGGCGCCGGCCAGCAAAGCCGCATCCATTGCACGCGACTTGCCGGCAACAAAGCTGACAACTGGTATCTGCGCCAGCACCCGAAGGTTTTGGGCCTGAAGTTCGTCGAGGACATTCGCCGTCCGAACCGCGACAACGCTATTGATGTTTACACGTCTGACGAGTACGAGGACGTTTTGGCCGATGGCGAGTGGCAGAAGTGGTTCACTGAGCGCCCCGAGCCTTTGACCTTGGCTGAGAAGAAAGAGTGGATCGCGCAGCAGTCCGATGTCACCCTTGGCTCCGACGCTTTCTTCCCGTTTGGCGACAACGTCGAACGCGCTCATAAGTCCGGCGTCAAGTACATTGTCGAGCCTGGTGGCTCCATGCGCGATGACGACGTCATCGAAACTGCCGACAAGTACGGCATCGCCATCGCATTCACGGGCATGCGCTTGTTCCATCACTAGGATCGGGTCGCGTAGCCAACCACGAAACCTGCTATTTATGCGAAACGCCGTTGATCAAGCTGATCAGCGGCGTTTTTTCATTGCGTTGAAGGAGAGGATACCGATTGTCGCGGCAACGGTGTCAACCAGCCAGTCGGCGGGATCGCAGCTGCGTCCTGGCACGAAGAGCTGGTGGAACTCATCGGTGGCGCCATATGCGCTTGCAAGGGCGATGGCCAGGACGATGATGGCGATAGCCGGTGCCTTGCGTTTGCCAAGCGTTTTCGTAAGCGCGTTTTGCAGCGCTAGGCCGAAGACGAAGAACTCGCAGAAGTGGCCGACGGGGCTTACGTCGACATCGTGTCCCGCGATCGCAAGCGCAGCTTGACTTAGCGCGTTCTTGATAACGGTGAAGATGCCGGTGTTGTTGTCAATCTCAAAGCCGCTGCGAGCGCTCATCACGAAGATGAACATGGCCATGAAGGCTACGGCAAGCCAAGAGAACAGCAGGGCATTGCTTTCGAGTTTTGATTTCAGTCGATTCATATCTTCGAGTCTAGTGGGAAAAGGGGTCGCGTGTCTGCGCCGTCACGATAACGTCATAGCGCACGGCTTTCCCAGAAACGGAATAACTTGGTTTGACTCCTGCAAGATGAGGGCCTTTCGCGGGGCGCTTGATCACGATCTTGCTGGGATTGGCAGAAAATGCAGCTTTCAGCAGGGGCTCTTCTTCCGAACACGGCGACTCCAGTTCATGCAGAAGCTGGAACTTCTTCTTCACCGACGCGCTTTTCGTTCGCTTGGGAAACATGGGGTCAAGCAGGATCACGTCGGGCTTTTGATTGGGGCGGGCGTTCGCCCATTCGCCAAGCGCCGCGATGCTATCTTCGGTTGCAAGTAGCATGCGGGAGGCGATTTCGGCGGTTGCCGGGTCGTTTTGCGCGCGGGTAAGCGCGTCGGCAAGGAGGGCGGCGATCGTTTCGTCGCGCTCGAACATAACCACATCGAAACCTGCGGCGGCAAGAAGGAACGAGTCTTCGCCAAGTCCCGCGGTGGCGTCGATTGCAAGGGGGAGACGGACGTTTTCGCCAGCGGCATCCTCGCTCGAGCGTTTGATTTTCGCTGCCTTGATCAGGAGCTCCGTCTGCAGCTTTCCAGGTTTCACGCGCTTGAGCATCTTCGAGAAATCGCCCCGAAGCTCCATGCCCTCGCCTACAAGGGTAAGTCCATTTGGGGTTTGCTCCAAAGACACCGCAGGCTGCGATTCGGGTTGCGCGTGTTTGATTGATGCAAGCTCATTTATCATTTGCCCAGAACTCACTCGTTGCCTAGCTTTTTTCTGCTAGCTCGTTATTCTAGGTGACATGAATGATTAGATATCGGTAAGAAAGCGAACGACAGTTGAATAACGAAAAAAGGAAGTCGAGGTTTCATTACGCATACCTCGTTCTACTAGCGTGCGTTATCGTGACCGGTCTGCCTGGCGCCATGATCATGAATTGCCCCGGAGTGTTCTTCACGCCCGTGTCGAATTACTTCGGTGTGCCCAAAGCCGAGTTCACGCTTTATTTCAGCATCATCAATATCACGGCAATGGTGTATCTTCCGCTGTGCGGCAAGATCATGGATCGCGTGAACCTGCGATACTTCATGTCCGTCGCTGTTCTTCTTGCGGGCATCACGTACATCCTCATGTCTTCTTTCACGGCAATTTGGATGTTCTACGCTGCCGGGGTTGTTTTGGGCATCGCCCTAACGCCGATCATGTTCTTGGGCACGCCTTTGCTCATGGATCGCTGGTGCGTGAAGAACGTCGGTCTCTTTATTGGCATCGGCGCGGCAGCTTCCGGCATCGGCGGTGCGATTTTCAACATCGTTGGCGCGTCGCTGTGCTCTCTTTCGGTTGAAGGTTGGCGCACGGGTTACTTCGTTTTCGGCTGTCTGATTCTTGTTGTTGCTCTTCCTTTTGCATTCTTCTTCATGCGCAGCCGGCCCTCCGATTTGGGTATGCTGCCTTTTGGCGCCGAGGAGCAGCCTGAAAAGCAGGCGTCCGGAGAAGTTGCCGCAGCACCTGTTCTGGGTGTCTCCGCCAACACTGCAACCAAGACGATCGCGTTTTTGGCTATCGCGATGTTCTCGTTCATGCTGTCGATTTGCCAGACGGTGTACCAGTATTTCGCGTCGTACTGCCAGGCGTCGACTATCCCCGAGGTTGTTGCCTCGGCGGGAGCAGTTGCCGCTGCGTGCATGATCGGTCAGGCGTTAGGAAAGGTGTTCTTGGGGTCGCTGTCCGACCGTCATCCTAAGCTTGGCATTGGCGTTGGCGTCGCTTGCGGAATCGCCGGTCTTTTGATCATGTGGCTTGCTCCATTCGGTTTGGTTGCGGTGGCTATCGGGTCGTTCCTATTCGGTGGTTTGTATTCTTGCAATGCCGTTCATGCCCCGCTGCTTCTTCGCTCGGTGTTCGGATCGCGTTGCTTTGGCGAACTCAATTCGCGTCGAATCGTGTTCGTGACGTTGTCTTTTGCGTTCGCGACCGAGTTCTGGGGCGTTATCGTCGATATGCCCAATGGCTACGACCTCATGTTCGTCGCGGCGATTGTTTTCTCGCTTCTTTGCGGCGCGCTCGGACTGTTCGCCTGCTCAAAGATCGGCGCCTATGAATGGACCGAGAAGTAAGGTTTGGTTCAGCACCGTCTGGCTGCTCCAGCTCAAAACAAGAACGCCCCATCCCATAGTGCCGGACGCGCGCGGTCCGAGCGTGGGGGTGGGGCGTTTCTCCTGTTTAGAGAGCGGTTTTTAGCGAAGGAGACCTTCGGCGATGGCGATCCAATAAGCTGCTCCCGACACCAAGGCATCTTCGTTGAAGGTGTAGCCGGGGTTATGGTTCACCTTTGAATCGCCGATTCCCAGGAAACCGTAGAAACTGGGGACGTGGTCGCCGTAGAAGGCGAAATCTTCGCTGGCCATTTCTTTGAATCCGACAGGGTCGACGTTTTCGCTGCCCAGGCGCGGCGTAAGGATGCCAACCAGACGATCGTGCAGCGCCGCATCGTTAACCACCACAGCTCCATGGCGGATATGTTGGAGTTCAGCACTCGCCCCATAAGAAGCTGCTTGCATTTCGGCAATGGTTTTCACATGGTTCAGAATGACCTCGCGGCCTTCGTGCGTTGCCGATCGAATGGACAAGTCGAGCGTCGCCTCGTTGGGGATGATGTTCTCGGCAGTGCCAGCTTGGAACTTCCCGACAGTGATGACGCCGGTATCGCGCGGATCGAGATTGCACGAGATCACGCTTTGAAGAGCCATGACAATGGAAGATGCGGCAACAATGGGGTCGCATCCGGCGTGGGGAAATGCGCCATGCGCACCTTTACCGTGAACGATGATGCGAACATGGTCTGAAGCAGTAAGAATGGGGCCGGCGCCTAAATAAACCTTGCCGGTTGGGTATGAGGGCGAGTTGTGAAGGCCGAACATGGCTTCAACGGGGAAGTGCTCGAACAGCCCGTCGTCGATCATCTTCTGTGCGCCTGAAAAGTTTTCTTCGGCGGGCTGGAAAACCAAGGTTAAAGTTCCGTTGAAATTTCCCGATTCAGCGAGGTAGCGCGCAGCACCTAGCAGCATGGCCATATGACCGTCGTGACCGCACATATGCGAAACGCCGGGGGTTTTGCTGGTCACCCTGCAGGTTCCGTCTTCTTGGACGGGCAGTGCATCCATATCGGCTCGCAGGCCGATGGAGTGAGCGCCCGAGCCGCGTTTCAATGTGGCGACAACGCCGTTCTCGCCGACGTTTCGAGTGACGTCGTAACCCCACGATTCAAGAAGATCGGCAACGTAGGCTGCGGTATTGACCTCATGACCAGAAAGCTCTGCGTTTTCATGTAGCCAGGCAAACCACTCCTTCATATTCGGTTCGATTTTGTCAAGCTCGGTGAACAGGTTCTCGTCCATCACGGAATCCTTTCAGACATTTCCTTACCGATGAGTATACGGCTTACAAAGAAGCGTTAACACGCATTTCATCTTTGACTGACGGCCATCTGCTATATTTTATGTTTCTGAAATTGCGCCGTCGCTTCAAGTTGACGGGAACACCGCTGCTGGGCGGGAACCCCTTGAGCCTCGACGTGCATTTGAAAGAAGGCGCGAATGGATTTCGTTTCGGTTTTGAACAGCATCGACGCGGTAATTTGGGGTCCGCCGTTGATCATCTTGCTTTTGGGGTGCCATCTATACACCACGTATAAGACGAAGTTCATTCAGCGTAAGCTTCCTCTTGCTTTGAAATTGTCTCTGACCAGCGACGATAAGGCCGAAGGCGATCTTAGCAACTTTGGCGCCATGGTTACGTCCCTGGCCTCGACGCTTGGTACGGGCTCCATCGTGGGCGTGGCCACCGCGATTTTGTCGGGCGGCCCGGGTGCTGTGCTGTGGATGTGGTTGACGGGTATTTTGGGTATGGCCACCAAATACGTTGAAGTGTTCGCCTCTATGAAGTACCGCGTTAAGGACGTGCGTGGCGAGATGATGGGCGGCGCCATGCATGTCTGGGAGCAGCGCTTCAAGCGCGAAGACGGAACGGTGCCGTGGTGGGCTAAGTTCATGGCCATTTGGTTTTCGGTGTTCGCGCTGTTCTCCATTTTCGGCATCGGCTACGCCGTGCAGACTAGCTCCATCACCAGCGTTTTTCAGGTGAACCTAGGCGTCGAGCCCTGGGTTGTCGCCTCTATCGTGTGCGGCAGCGCTCTGATCATCATCTACGGCGGACTTCAGCGTATCTCGTCTATTTGCGAGAAGCTGGTGCCCATCATGGGTGCCGCTTATATTTTGGGCTGCATCTACATTCTTATCTGCAACGCACCGCTTTTGTGGGACACCGTGGTTCTGATCTTCGAGTGCGCTTTGACGCCCAAGGCCGCATTCGGCGGCGCGGTGGGCAGCGGTATTATGATGGCGCTGCAGTTCGGATGCGCGCGCGGTCTTTTCTCGAACGAGGCCGGTCTTGGCACGCAGCCTATCATCGCCGCCGCAGCGTCTTCCAAGAACCCGGCGCGTCAGGCGTTGGTTGCTATGACCAGTGTGTTCTGGTGCACCGTTGTCATCTGCCTGCTTACGGCGTTCGTTATCGTCAGCACCATGATCGCACATCCTACCTTGGTTACCGACATGCACGTGACCAACGGCGCATCGTTGGCCAACGCGGTGTTCAGCACCATTCCTTATGTGGGTACGCCTGTTTTGATGCTGGGAATTCTTACGTTCGCGTACTCAACCATCCTTGGTTGGAGTTATTACGGCAATCGCGTGGTCACGTATCTGTTCGGCCGTCGCCATGTGTCGCTTTACCTTGCGCTTTGCATTTGCGCGGGCTTTTTGGGTGGTATTGGCGTGGGCGATATCGCATGGACGGCAACCGACATCGCCAATGCGCTTATGGCTTTGCCGAACATTCTGATGGTCTTCCTTATGGCGGGTATCGTCGGCAAAGAAACGCAGCACTATGTGTACGACGGCAACATCGATGAGGAAGTGGACGACAAGATCCACACCCTCGAAGACCAAAGCGTTTTTGTTCGCAAGAAGGCTTAGTAGCAGATGATGCTCGTTTTTAGGTGCGGCTTCGTTTTTTGACGTTGGCCGGTTTTCTCATAGCTCGGACAACAGTTAAGCCCACCGCGGGATTCTCATGATCGGATCGTCGCGGTGGGCCTTTTTGCAGCCTGCTTTCTGTTCTTCACTCGATGCGAATGGGGCTTTCGCCCGTGCGGCTTCGTTGTTTACAGGCTCTTAAGCGCCTGATCGAGGTCTTCCAGAATGTCGTCGGTGTCTTCAAGTCCGCAGCTGAAGCGCACGAGGTTGGGCTCGACGCCTGCCGCTTGAAGCTCTTCGTCGGTCATCTGGCGATGCGTGGTTGATGCGGGGTGCAAGCAGCACGTATGCGAATCGGCGACGTGGGTTTCGACCTGCGCGACCTTCAAGCGCGACATCAGGGCCTCAGCTTGGTCGCGGCCGCCCGCCACGCCAAAGCTCACTACGCCGCATGAGCCGTTGGGCAAGTACTTCTGCTGAAGGTCGTGATAGCGGTCGCCCGGCAAATCAGGATAGCGCACCCATTCGACAAGGGGGTTGGCTTGCAGGAACTGCGCCACCGCCAAGCCGTTTTTGCAATGCTGTGCCATGCGTACGTGAAGGCTTTCAAGGCCAAGCGCAAGGTAGAAGGCGTTTTGGGGCGACTGGATAGAGCCGAAGTCGCGCATCAGCTGCGTAGTGGCCTTAGTGATGAACGCGCCTTCTTTGCCGAATTTCTCGGCGAAAACAACGCCGTGGTAGCTTTCGTCAGGCGTGCAGAAATCCGGGAATTTATCTGCTTGTGCAAGCCAGTCGAAATTCCCGCCGTCGACGATGGCGCCGCCCAATGCGGCAGCATGGCCGTCCATGTATTTGGTGGTGGAATGCGTCACGATGTCAGCGCCCCATTCAATGGGTCTGCAGTTAATGGGCGTTGCGAACGTATTGTCAACGATCAGCGGTACGCCGTGTGCGTGAGCCGCTTTGGCGAACTTCTCGATATCCAAAACGGCAAGAGCGGGATTTGCGATCGTTTCTCCGTATACGGCTTTGGTGTTCGAATGGAATGCAGCCTCAAGTTCTTCTTCGGTGCAGTCGGGTGATACGAACGTGGTTTCAAGCCCCATGCGTTTCATGGTGACGGCCAGTAGGTTGTAGGAGCCGCCATAAATAGCGGAGCTTGCCACAACGTGATCTCCGTTTGCGGCAAGGTTGAACAAGGCGAAGAAGTTCGCCGCCTGGCCTGACGAGGTGAGCATAGCGCTTGTGCCGCCTTCAAGTTGAGCGATGCGCGCGGCGACGGTGTCGTTCGTGGGGTTTTGCAGGCGGGAGTAGAAATAGCCTGATTCTTCAAGATCGAAGAGCTTTCCCATTTGGGCGGACGTGTCATATTTGAACGTGGTCGATTGCACGATGGGGATCTGGCGAGGTTCTCCGCTGTTCGGCGAGTAGCCGCCCTGTACGCACGTGGTGCCGATCCTGGTCATTTGAAGCCTCTTTTCATTGCAGATTGATGCCGGCCCTTTGGCGAACGCTCAATGCTCTAAAGGGCCTCCATTCATGGCTGGAATACTAGCAGAACGAGGCGGCGCTGAAAGTTTCTGCGAAGGAACTGCGCTTACGCCTTTTCAATATCTGGATAGTTGCATGACAGATAACCGGGCTCCGCGGTGGCAAGCTAACTAGCTGCATGGCAGACAACCTGGCTCTACGCTAGCAAATGATCTCTTTAGTAGGCTGCAGTTAAATTCAGTTAAACCGATGCAACCAAACATAATTCGTTAAAATACTGTGAAGGGAAGGATTAAATGGTCATTCATGCACGTTGAAACACCACGCCAGTCTATTATTCTCATCGCGCAATCGCGTAGCATGCCATCACCCCGAGACATTTGATGGTAGGCATCCCTAGTTAACAAGGAGAGAATTACATGCAGGACGGCATTAAATCGCCGACTCGATGGGTTGTGCTATTCACGTTGGTGATGGGCATGATCGTCATGAATATCGGAAACTTCGTGTTCTCGACGAACCCGGGTCCTATGATGGCAAAGTACAACATGGATCAAGCACAGCTTACGGCGCTGACCACCATCTCGCTTTTGCCGGGCGCCTTTTTCAGCATCATCTTGGGCGATTTCTTCGATAAGAAGGGTCCAAAGGCCGTGCGTTTCGTTGGTGCGGCTATGATCGCTGCGGCTGCTTTGTGCCAGTTGGCTCGTGTGTACGTTGACAGCTATGGCGTGCTTGTTGTTCTTACGTTCCTTTCGGGTTCCCTGTTTTTGCCTACGCAGGTTCTTCCGGCAAAACTTATCGGCGCATGGTTCGACGCCAAAGAGGGAAGCCTTGCCATGGGCATCTATTCGGCAGCGGCAGGTACCGGTGTTCTTCTCGCCTTCGGTTTGGCGGCGGTGGTTCCCGATACGTTCATGTCGCTGATGATCTGCTTCTTGGCGTTTGTGCTGGTTACTATCCTTTGGGTGTTCTTCGGCAAGCTTCCCGAGGGTGCTCCTCAGGGCTCCGCGCAGCCAGAAGCTGGCAAAGGTGGCTTCAAGGCGCTCCTTAAGAGCAAAAACCTTTGGATGGTCATGCTGTGCAACGGCGTGGCGGCTTCTATGCCCGCGCTTTTGAACAGCTACTTGGTGAACGTGCTTCTGGCAAAGGGCATGACCGCTGAAGTCGCGGCGCTTTTGGGCATGGTTCTTAGCGCGTTCATGATCGTTGGCTCTATTGTTCAGGGTTCAATTGTTGCGAAGCTTGGCAAGATGAACAAAGAGTATTTGATCGCATGTGGCTTGGCGGGCGTTCTGCTCTTTGCGGTTTATCCTGCTCCCAATGATGCTCTGACCATTGTGTTCCTGTGTGTTGGTGGCTTTTGCGCTGCGGGCGGTATGGCGGTTAATTTCGGTCGCGTAAGCTTGCTTCCTCTGACAGGTGATTTCGGTCCTGAGAGTATTGGCGCCGCGGGCGGCATGGTGAACACCGCTATGGGTCTGTGCGGTTTCGTTTTTCCTACGTTGGTTGCCTCCATTTTCGGCACGAATTACTTTGCCGTGTTCGCTACCATCGGCGCGTTCTTCATCCTTATCGCCATCGTCGGCGGTTTGATCATCCCGGAGCTTGGCGAGAGGGGCGAGCTTGCCCAGAAAGCCAAGCAGCAGCAGTAAGCCCTTCGGGTTTGAAGTTGGGGATGATCGTTTTCCCAACTTGGGATACTCTTCAAAGCATCGCCCCTCGTTGCGTTTTCGTCAGCCGCTCGCCTCGTGTAAGGCGAGCGGCTGATTTTTGTTCTGCTCGTTTATTGTTCGAGGCAAATGAGTATGCCAAAATGGCTGGGTGTGCTTTCGATACTTCGTTGAGGGACTTTGGGAGGGATTTATGGTTAAACAGATGCCGCATGAGTTCGACGCCGGCATGAAAGTCACAAGGAACGGCCGCTTCTCTCAAGCGGTGTTCAATTCCTATGACATTCCGTTTGACGATATCTATGAGTCCCTTATCAAACAGGGCTACATTCCCGGCGTTCATATCAAGACCGTCGTCTTCGACCTTACAGGCAAGGATGTTGACCGCGACGCCATCAAGGAAGCGGCGGAAACGCTTAACGAGGGGCGCGCATACGTGCGCTTCGTTGGCGACTTCATGGTGATATTCCTGTACACGAAGGTAGCGCGCGACTTCACCACCATCTCCCATGATCGCATTATGTCTTCGCTCGACGAGACCATTCATCGTCCGTTCGACGTGCTGTGCGGCATCTCGCAGATGTTCGAAGATTTGCACGAGGCAGGCAGCGCATTCAAACAGGCTCTTTATGCGCTTGAGTACCGTGATTTCTATCGTCGTGAAATGCGCATCATGCGCGAGGAGCATTACGAGGAGATCGCTGCGGGCGCCGCGTTCGAGCAGGTCGTTCCGTATTATCTTGTCGAGGAAAGTTGTGTCGACACCGCTTTCGTTGACTTTTGCCTCTCCCAGGCGTTTTTGACCACCATTTTGGCCGATGACATTCGAAACAACACCAAGAACTTCCAGATCTTGTGGTTCTACTTAGCCTACGAATGCAATGCCTCGTCGGTGGGGCGCCGTATGTTCATGCATCGCAACTCAGTTCTGTATCACCTGAAGCAGATGGAGAAGCGCTACGACTTCAGTCTTGAGCGCAGATACTTCCGTGAAAAGCTGATGCTTGACTTCAGGTTGGTTTTCATGAACCTGAGCGAAGCGTCTCTGAACACGCTGTTCGAGAACTGATTTCCCTTGACGGTTCAAGCGATTGAGTGCGAGCCGGCGATCAAACCTTCATCTGAAACCAAACAAGGCGCCTTATCAGGCGCCTTGTTTGGTTTCGAAAACCGCGATTCGGGTTGCGTGCGCTAAAGCACTGTCTGGATGACCTGCGGACGGAATCCCGCCGCATCAAGAGCTTCGATGATCTCCTGTTTGTGTTCGACGCCGAACGATTCGATGGTCAGGCGCAGTTCAACGCCGTCGTTACGGTTGATGTTCACGAACTGGTTGTGCTCGATGCGAATCACGTTGCCCTTGTGCTGGGCGATGGTGTTCGAGACGGCAACCAGCTGGCCGGGCGTATCGGGGAGCATTGTGGATACCGTGAAAATACGACCACGTGCGATAAGGCCGTGCTGGATCACCGAGCTCATGGTGATGACGTCCATGTTTCCGCCCGACAGGATGCTGACAACCTTCTTGCCTTCGGCGGGAAGGTGCTTCAATGCGGCAACGGTTAGCAGGCCGGAGTTCTCAACCACCATCTTGTGGTTTTCGACCATATCCAAGAAGCATTCGATAAGCTCGTCGTCTTCGATGGTGATGATGTCGTCGATGTTTTGTTGGATGTAGGGGAAGATCTTGTCGCCTGGTTCCTGAACGGCGGTGCCGTCTGCAATGGTGGAAACGTGGGGGAGCTTCACAACGTGGCCCGCCTCAAGCGACGCCTTCATGCACGCGGCGCCCGCGGGTTCAACGCCGATAACCTTGATATGCGGGTTCAGCAGCTTTGCAAGCGTGCTGACGCCGGTAGCCAAACCACCGCCTCCGATGGGAACAAGCACGATATCGACAAGGGGAAGTTCCTGAACGATCTCCATCATGATCGATCCCTGGCCAGTGGCAACGGCGGGATCGTTGAAGGGGTGCACGAACGTGTAGCCTTCTTCTTCGGCAAGCTTCGCTGCGTATTCGGCAGCTTCGTCGTATACGTTGCCGTGCAAAATGACTTCCCCGCCGTAGTGCTTAGTGCGTTCGATTTTGATAAGCGGGGTAGTAACCGGCATGACGATCTTCGCTTTCACGCCGTAGCGCGTTGCAGCGAAGGCGACTCCTTGCGCGTGGTTGCCCGCGCTAGCGGTGATAAGGCCGCGGCTTCGTTCTTCGTCGGTGAGCGTCGAGATTTTATAGTAGGCGCCGCGAACCTTATAGGCGCCCGTGCGCTGCATGTTCTCGGGCTTGAAGTAGACCTTATTGCCGGTAGCGTCGCTGAAGTGAGGGCTATAGATGAGCTTGGTCTTCTCGGTTGCTTCTTTAACTTTAGTCGAGGCTTCTTCGAACGCCTCGAGAGTCAGCATCTCGGTCATGCTCAATCCCCTTACTTTGTTATTAGAGGGCGCGCCTTTCTGACGATTTCCTTGAAAGGAAGCGATCGTGCACCCTATTAGGCAGCTTGCAGTGGCATAGTATACCCAGTTAAACGTTAACCAACGGAAACAATTAATCGTCATGTAATCGTCGCATGTCAGCGACGTCTTAGAGGAAGGCTCATCATGGACACCATCGCCACAACCGAAGCTCCTGCCGCAATCGGTCCTTACGTTCAGGGCAATATCGTGGGGAACGTACTGTTCGCTTCGGGCCAGATCGCGCTCGACCCGGCAACGGGTGAGTTGGTGGGGAGCGATATCGTTTCGCAAACCGCGCAGGTCATGAAGAACATCGCTGCTCTTTTGAAGGCTGCCGGAACCGATTTCGATCACGTGGTGAAAACCACCTGTTTCCTCGACGACATCGACGACTTCGCCGCGTTCAATGCCGAATACGCAAAGTCTTTCACGGGCTCGAAACCCGCTCGTTCCTGCGTTGCCGTTGACAAGCTCCCTAAAGGCGCTCTTGTCGAAGTTGAGGTCATTGCTCAAATCGCATAACGGGCGGTCGTGGGGTATTAGCCAAGTTGACGGTTTGCCAAACGAGAGCGGGCGGCGGATCGTTTTGCGCTACCATAGCGTCTTATGAAATCATCCCGCGTTCTTACGCGGAGCGATTGGAGGACTTATGGCCGACGTTAACGGTCTTGTTGAATTAGACGACGCATACCTTCCGTTTGAGCTTGGCAAGGAAGACGCTATTCTGGCGTATAAAGACTTCAAGCACGGGAAGATCTTCGCGCCTCGTATCTTCCGCAACAAACAGCATTTTCAACAGATGACCAAGGTCTATCTGCCTCTTTGGCTGTTCGAGGGAGAGGCTTCTTTCTCGACGCGCTACGATGGCCGTAAGGTGCGCAAGTACACCGAGCAGGCGGGCGAAGGCGAGCAGGAAATCACAGAAACCGAAATCTTCGACGTCAAGCGTGAAGGAACCGTCACCATCGACGGCGTTCTGATTCCGGCTACCAGTACGGTGCCTGAGGTCAATTTCGTGCGCATGATGCCCTTCGATTTGGAGTCGGCCGTTTCCGAGGCGCCCAGCAACGATAAAGCGCTTCCCGCCGACAGGGCGCTTGAGGTTGCTCGCGCAGAAGCGGAAGAGAAGATGACCGAACTTGCGGCAGCTCATGTCGCTGGTACGGTGAAGGGCTTTAACGAGTCGTCCGAGAAGGAAACGTCCGTTACCTCGAAGGTCACTTCGGCCAGGAAGGTGTACGTTCCCGTTTGGATGCTCGATACCGATTGGAAGGGTAAGAAATATCAGTTCACGATGAACGGCGAAAGCGGCAAGGTTGCTGCTGAGCTCCCCGTGGCGCTTTCAAGTGTTATCACTTCCTTGGTTGCCCTTTTCGTTCTGACATTCGTTCTGGTTACCTATTCGGATGCCACGTCGTGGCACATCGTTGGCTTGCCGGCGAAGATCATCATGTACCTGGTTTTACCGTCCTTCGTTGCGGGCACGCTTACTTTCAGCTATTACAACCAGATCGCGATGGTCAACAAACCGAAGCCGCCCACACCGAACAAGCCGGGCTTCGCGTTGGAGCTCACCTCCTCATCCGACGAGGTCGTCGACGTTCAAACTGAATCGCATAAGAAGCGCGGTCATCTTGGCGGGGGCATGTTCTAATCTTGTTCGTTCTTTCGTGGCCCGCATGCGGGCCACTGCTGATTGATCGTGGGGAGTTGGTTTCAAGGGTGAAGGATCGTAAATCGTACGAACGCAAGGTCGTCTCGCAGATGATCGGCATTTATTGTCATGATAAGCACGGAACGGCGAAGGGTTCGCTGTGCCAGGAGTGCTCCGAACTTAACGAGTTCGCTCATATGCGAATCGAGAAGTGCCGCTATGGAGCGCAGAAAACCTTCTGTTCGAACTGTTCCACCCATTGTTATCGACCTGACATGCGCGAACGTATTCGCGTGGTCATGCGTTACTCGGGCCCGCACATGTTGCTGCATCATCCCATAGCGGCCATCCATCACCTGTATTTAACTAAGCGCGAAAAGAGAAGCGCACGTCAGCAACAGGATGCGCTAGACTAAATCTATTGGTTTATGAAGCTGCGTAACGGAGGTCAACGTGATACGCATCATCACCGATTCGGTGGCGTCCATTCCCAAGGCGCTTGCCGAGGAACTCAACATCAAGGTTGTGTCGCTGTATGTCAATCGCGATGGCGTTGAGTACCGCGATGCCGATATGGATCATGACGAGTTCTATCGCGACATCTACGATATGGTCAACAACATCCCGATCTCAAGCCAGCCTTCTCAGCTTGAGATGGAAGAAGCTTTCGAGGAGGCTGCCGAAGCCGGCGATTCCGCGCTGGGCATTTTCCTTTCCTCGCGCATGTCGGGAACGTACGACGCCGCTGTCAGGGCCGCCCGCATCGTCGCTTCCCGTTACCCTGATTTCGAGTATCGCCTGGTTGATGGTATGAGCAACAGCTTCGATGAAGCGTGGCCTATCATGGAGGCGGTAGCTGCGCGCGACGTTGGAGAAGACCTTGACAGCTGCGAGAAGGCTGCTTTGCGCGCCATTCCGCGCACGCGTTTCCTGTTCTCCCCAGAAACGCTCACCTTCCTTCATAAGGGTGGTCGCATCGGCGGCGCGGCTGCGCTGCTGGGCAACATGATTCAGCTTGCTCCTATTCTTACCGTGCGCGATGGTGAAGCTACCACGTTCGCCAAGGTCCGCTCTCGCAAGAAGGCGCTTGACAAGATGGCTACGTCGTTCAAAGCCGATATCGATGCTTATGGTTTACGAGACGTCGTCGTTCACTACATTGGCGACAAGGAGCCTGCGATCAAATGGGCGAAGGAAGTGATTTCCCCCATGGTCGGTCGCACCGTCGGCGTGGTTCCGGTGAGTCCAGTCATCGGCCTTCACGTTGGTCCTGCTGTTGGCATTGCCTATGAGTGCGAAAAGCCCATTCCAGGCAAGATCACCCATGGCGTTGACGAGTCCATCGCGCTGCGCCTTGCGGCGGCTTTGAGCGAGCGCATTGAATCGCGCCTTCCCGATTTGCCCGATTTGACTAAGCTCAAGTCGCGCATCCTGCACGATCTCGAGCGATAAGGGCCAGGTATCAATGGCGTTTTTGCAAGCCGTGAGCCTATTCGGTTCGCGGCTTTTGTTGCTTGCGGCACCGTTTGCGTCGAAGATCGATTAAATCCCACCGAAACGGTAGACAACGTACGCGGGAATGGTCATACTACACCGAGTAAATCGCAAAGATGAAGAACGCTGGTTCGCTTGATTGGCGAACTAAGGCGCATCCGCTTTGGCGTATGCGCCTTTTTTGCGCTCTTCATGCAAGTAGGAGGTACTCATGTCGGTAGATGTAGCGGTTCTCGGGCCGGTCATCGCGGTTCTCGCGGTTATGGCCGCGCTTCTTGCGGTGCTCAAAGTTCTGAAGAACAAAGGTAAGAGCTTTACGTTCCGCGTGTTCACGGCTCTTGGTTTGGGCGTCGTTTTCGGTGTCGTCATTCAGATGACGCTTGGTCGTGGCACCGAAGCCGCGAAGGTCGCACTCGATTGGATCTCGCTTGTCGGCAGCGGCTACATCTCGCTGTTGAAGATGCTCGTCATGCCCCTGATCTTCGTTGCCATCGTCGGCGCGTTCACTCGCACGAACGCAACCGAGAACCTGGGCAAGATCGGCGGCAGCGTTCTGGCCGTGCTTCTGGGCACGGTTGCCATTGCCGCCGTGTTCGGTTGGGCGACCATCGCGTTCTCCGGTTTGGCAGGTGCCGACTTCACGCAGGGCACGGTCGATGCAACGAAACTCGATGCTCTTGAAACGCGTCAGGCCAAAGCGGCTGCTCAGACTATCCCGCAGACGCTTCTTTCGTTCATCCCCACCAACATCTTCGCCGACCTTGCAGGCGGCCGCTCCACGTCGACCATCGCTGTCGTTGTCTTCGCCGCCATTGTCGGTGTCGCGTATTTGAAGCTGCGCGACCGCGATGACAAGCAGGCTTCATTCTTCAAGGACCTCATCGACAGCCTGTACGGCATCATCATGTGCATCGTCAACATGGTTGTCGGTCTTACCCCGTACGGCGTCCTTGCCCTTATCACCAACGTTTTGGCTACCAGCGACTTCGCTGCCATCCTCGACCTTGGCAAGTTCATCATTTTCTCGTATGTCGCCATCATCGCCATGTTCCTGGTTCATTTGCTTATCGTTGCGGGCAACCGTCTAAGCCCGCTGACCTACGTGAAAAAGGCCTTCCCTGTGCTCAGTTTCGCGTTCGTCTCGCGTACCAGCGCAGGAGCTATGCCTCTGAACATCGAGACCCAGTCCAAGGCTTTGGGCGTTGACGCCCCGACCGCCAACTTCGCCGCAAGTTTCGGTATGTCCATCGGTCAGAATGGCTGCGCGGGCATTTATCCGGCCATGATGGCCACCCTCATTGCGCCGACCATCGGCATCGACGTCTTCGATCCCGCGTGGGTCGTCGGTCTTATCGCCATCATCGTCATCAGCTCCTTCGGCGTTGCCGGCGTGGGTGGTGGCGCGACGTTCGCCAGCCTTATCGTGCTGGGCACTATGGGCCTTCCCATCGAGATCGTCGGCCTCATGGCTTCGGTCGAGCCGCTTATCGACATGGGCCGTACTGCCCTCAACGTCAGCGACTCCATGGTTGCCGGCATCACTTCGTCGAACTTCACCGGCGGCTTGGATCGCCAGATGTACGCCGATCCCAATGCTCGCGTCAACGGCATCGAGGATTTGGGTGCTTAATGTGCATGTAGTCTAGGCGCAGGCTCGCTGTGCCGATTTGAAAATGCTGTTGCTTTTCGTGCGCGTTCCCGGCAAGGGGAGCGCGCACGTTGTTATTTCTCGAGAAAATCTTTTTACTTTGCTCTTGCAATCTTGAAGAATTCCGTTATCTTTAGATCGTTTGTCTATCAATGAGAATGGGTTGGGAAAGAATGGCAAAGGAAAAAGCAAAAGCTTCCGATATGAAGCACTATTCGGGTTTGGCCGTTTTCTCGGCTGCCGTTGGTCATGCGCTTGACGGCCTTGACCTGATGATCCTCGGCTTTGCGATGTCGGGCATCATGACGACGTTCGCGGTCGATCAGACTACGGCGTCCACGCTGACCACCATCACGCTTGCAGGCGCGTTCCTGGGCGGTTTGGTCTTCGGTCATTTCGCGGACAAGTTCGGCCGCATCAAAGTGCTCACGTACTCGGTTATCTTCTTCGGCGTGTTCACCTTGGGCTGCGCGTTCGCGCCGACTTTCGAGATTCTGGCTCTTTGCCGCTTCCTTTCCGGCATCGGCATCGGCGCTGAGTTCGGCATCGGCATGGCAATTGCAGCCGAGGCTTCCAGCCCTCAGAACCGCGCAAAGGCAACCTCTGGCGTTGGCTTGGGCTTCCAGGTTGGCGTTCTCGCCGCTTCGCTCATGAGCGCCCCGGTTCTTCTGAACTTCGGTTGGCAGGGCCTGTTCGTGGTTGGCTTCATCCCCGCGATCATCGCCATCGTTATTCGTGCGTTCGTTCCCGAGCCTCCGATCTTCGAGGAGCACAAGGCTTCCGGCAAGCAGCATGGTAAGATCTCCGACCTGTTCAACTCGCCTGAGCGCATCAAGTTCTCCATTGTCATCATCGTCCTGTGCACCGTTCAGAACGCCGGCTACTTCGGCATCATGACGTGGCTTCCGAAGTACCTGAATTCCGAGCTGGGCCTGAGCCTTACCTCTACCGGTCTTTGGACTGCCGTCACCGTTGTCGGCATGATGATCGGCATCTCCGTGTTCGGTTGTCTTGCCGACCGCGCTGGTCGTCGTCCCGCATTCTGGACCTTCCAGATCGGTGCTGCAGCCATGGTCATCATCTACAGCCAGCTGAAGGATCCGACTGCGCTTCTGTTCGGCGGCTTCTTCATGGGCATGTTCGCTAATGGCATGATTGGCGGCTACGGCACCCTTATTGCCGAGCTTTATCCGACCGAGCTTCGCGCGACCGCTCAGACCGCTCTGTACAATACCGGCCGCTTCATCGGCGGCGGCGCTGGCCCGGTTGTCATCGCCGCAATCGCTACGGGCAGCGGCTTCGCTTTCGCTATCGGCTGCGTTGCCTGCATCTATGCCATCGCGTTCATTGCCATGTTCTTCGTGCCAGATAAGAAGGGTCAGGCCCTGGAGTAGGCCATTGCATTCATAGGTGCACTTTTACATGAAAAAGAACCTCGCGATCTTGGTCGCGAGGTTCTTTTGGCTTACGGGGTCGTTATTCGTTTACGCTTCAAGCAGCTTGGCCGTCAAGCGGGCGCAACGATGCGCCGATTCGTCTTCAAACGTGCGGTAGTCGACTGTGGAGGTGCCATCGGCCTTGTCTGAAATAGCACGCACGATGGCGAATGGCACATCGGAAAGATAGCATGCTTGGGCGATGGCGGCGCCTTCCATCTCGCAGCAGCGCGCATCGAAGGTGGTGGTGATGCGGTCTTTCTCAGCTGGGTCGCGAACGAAGCGGTCTCCCGAAGCAACGCGGCCGGAATGGGCGGTCGCACCGATTTCCTTTGCGGCGATCGCAAGGGCGTTCTGCAGCGTTTGGCTAGCAGGGAAGAAGACGGGGTCGATGCCGGGTGTTTGACCGGGCTTGTAGCCAAGGTTCTCGACATCCATCAGGTGATTCACCGCGTCGGTTGCTATCACGATGTCGCCGATCTCGATGCTGTTGTCCAACGATCCTGCGACTCCTGTGTTCACGATGGCGGCAACATTGAATCGATCGATGAGAACCTCGGCGCAGATTGCGGCGTTGACCATACCAACGCCGCACTTCACAACAATGGCACTCGATCCCTTGATGGTGCCTTTCATGAATTCCATGCCAGCTGCAACCACCGTTTCAACTTCCCCCGATTCCAGCATCATCTGCTTGAGCAGGGCGACTTCGATATCCATTGCTCCGATGATGCCGATCGGTGCGTTCTCGGTGAATTCCATGGTGGAGTGCCTTTCGATTCGGATGTTCCAGCTTTCTCGCAAGCTGAATGGTTTATACTCAGTAGTGATACATGATACGACCTGCATCGACCGAACGGGACCTACATCCATGACTAAATCCGAAAGCGCCGAGAGCGTCAACGTAGAGCTGCGCTCGAACGCCGATGGCAACGCCATGCAACGCGCCGATTCCTCAATGCAAAAGAAGGACGGCGACAAGCTTGCCAACTATTTGACTATGATCGGTCATTTGTGCTGCGACGTGAATCAAGGTGCGCTTGCCGCCATCTTGCCTTTCTTGGTTGCCGGGGGAGGGTATTCCTACACCCATGTGGCACTCATGCTGTGCATTGCGAACATCTCTTCCGCTATCATCCAGCCGCTGTTCGGGTGGATCGGCGACAGGAAGTCCTGCCCGTGGTTCATGGCGCTCGGCGTGTTCTTGGCCGGATTGGGTATGGCATGCATGGGCTATGTCGAATCGTTCGGTGCCGTTTTGCTTTGCGCTTTGATCACTGGATCTGGTACGGCGATGTTCCATCCCGAGGGCGGGCGCTTGGCTAATCTTGCAGCTGGCTCAAGGAAGGGCAACGGCATGAGCATTTTTGCCGTTGGCGGTAATGTCGGCTTCTTTTTGGGACCGCTGCTGGTTACCTTCTTTCTTTCCTTGTTCGGATTGCATGGCACGATTGCGTTCATCGCTCCTGTAATCGTTTGTTCGTCGGTGCTTCTCTTCTTCAACAGTCGATTCAAGGCCCTCGGCATCGCTCAAGTTTCAGTTTCTTCTTCAGGCGATGGGGATGCGCCTCGCGAGCACTGGGGCATGTTCTGGTTGACCATGGGCGTTTTGTCCGTTCGGTCTATCCTGAGTTACGGCATCATTTCTTTCATCCCGTTGTTCTTGATGGGCGTGTTCGGTCAGAGCGAAGGAACTTCCTCTCTTGTGATCTCGCTGTTTGCCATCGTTGGCGCCATTGCCACGCTTTTGTCGGGCAGGGTAGGCGAATACTTTGGGTCGGGCAGGCTTGCCATTGCGTGTTTGGCCGTCTCCACCGTTTCCGCGCTTGCTTTCACGTTCAATGAAAGTTTGCCTCTTGCGATTATCATTTCCGTCATTATGTCCGTTGGCGTCGACCTGTTTTATCCTTCCGTGGTGGCGCAGGGCATGAGTTATGTTCCGCGCCATTTAGGGACCGCTTCGGGTTTGACATACGGTGTGGCTATTTGCATTGGTGGCGCTTTCGAACCGGTTTTGGGCATTGCAGGAGACGCATACGGATTGACCACCGTTATGCTGATACTGACAGCACTCGGTGTGCTGGGCGTCGTTTTGGCGGTCATCCTTCGTCGTAAGCACGTCGCCTTGCGTGAATGGCAGGTGTAAACCTGCTCTTTCTTCTGGCTTCACAATTCCTCCAAATGCGCTAAACTTGTTCACCATACGAGCGGGTCGGTTGACGCCACCTCGGCGTCCATCTCATCCCGCATGAGCATGTTTTTAGGTCGCGAATCAGAAGGTTGGTGGTCATCATGGCAGCTCCTGCTCCCGAACATGTGAGAAACGTGGTCCTTGTCGGCCAAGACGGCGCCGGCAAGACATCGCTTGCTGAGGCGATGCTGCACGTCTCGGGTCGCACTCCTCGAATGGGAACGACTCATGACGGGAAATCGTACCTCGATTATGACGAGGAAGAGATCCGGCGCAAGTTCACCATCAGCACCTCCATTGCCCCCATCCCGTACGGCAATTACAAGATCAACCTTCTTGATACGTCGGGCCATCCCGATTTCATCGGCGACACCATCGCCACCATGTATGCCGCCGAGACGGCGCTCTTCGTGGTAGACGCAGTCGAGGGTCCGCAGGTCATGACCACCAAGTTGTGGCAGACCGCAGCCGACATGAAAATCTCCCGCGCTGTGTTCATTAATCATATCGACCGCGAAAACGCGAACTTCGACATTTCCATGGCCACTCTTCACGCGCGTTTCGGTTCTCGTCTGGTTCCCCTTACCATTCCGATCGGCGTCCAGGAAGACTTCCAGGGCGTTGTCGACATCGTTCGCATGAAAGCCCGTTATTTCGACAAGGGCGGCATCGTCGAGCGTGTCGAGGATATCCCTGCCGAATACGCCGATGCTGCGCAGAACGCTCGTGAGCGCCTTGTCGACAACGTTGCCGAGGCCGATGAAGAGCTGATGATGAAGTACCTCGATGGCGAGCCTTTGTCTCAGGAGGAGATCGAGGACTTGCTGGGCAAGGCCATCAATCAGGAGCTCATCGTTCCCGTTTACGTTGGTTCCACCATCATCAAGCAAGGCATCCAGGGCCTGATGGAAGACATCTGCACCTTCTTCCCACACCCGCGCCAGCACTGCGCGTACGCTCTTGCCGACGACGCGGGCAAGATTTCCATCGACGAGACGGGTGAGCCTGCGGGTTTCGTGTTCAAGACGGTTGCCGACCAGTTCGTTGGCCGCTTGAGCTACGTCAAGGTTCTCTCTGGCGTGCTTGAGCCAGGTCAAGACCTCATCAACGCACGTACGGGCAAGAAAGACAGGGTCGGCCATCTGTACATCATGATGGGCCAGGAGTCCAACGACGTAAAAAGCGCCAAGGCCGGCGATATCATCATCATCCCGAAGCTCACCGACACGCGTCCGGGCGATACGCTCTCGCTTTCCGGCAAGGTGAAGCTTGCACCCATGCCCATTCCGACGCCGCAGTATCCTATCGCCATCGAGGCAGCGAACAAGAAGGAAGAGGACAAGCTCGGTGCCTTCCTTGCCCGCGTTGCTGAGAACGATCCCACGATCTTGGTTCGTCGCGATGAGGAAACCCACCAAACCGTTGTTACCGCCATGGGCGATGAGCAGATCAACACCATGCTGAACCGCCTGAAGAGCCAAGTTGGCATCGAGGTTAAGATTGTTCCCGTGCGCGTTCCGTATCGCGAGACCATTCGCACGGTCGCCGAGGCTCAGGGCCGTCATAAGAAGCAGACCGGCGGTTCTGGACAGTTTGGCGATTGCTGGCTGCGTCTTGAGCCGAATCCCGGTGGTGGCTACGAGTTCATCGACGAGATCGTCGGCGGCCATATCCCACGTGCGTATATTCCCGCGGTTGACAAGGGCATCCAGGAAGCAATGGCCGAGGGCTTCCTTGCTGGCTATCCTATGGTTGACCTTAAGGCAGCCGTTTACGAGGGCAGCTATCATGCCGTTGACTCGAATGAAATGGCTTTCAAGACGGCAGCTCGCATTGGCTTCCGCGCTGCTTGCGAGAAAGCCCAGCCCGTCTTGCTTGAGCCTATGGCAAATCTTCGCGTAACGGTTCCCGAGGAATTCGCCGGCGCTGTGATGGGCGATATCTCCACCAGGCGCGGTCGCATCATCGGCACCGATTCCGCCGATCATGGCCAGACCGTCATCATCGTGCGCGTGCCGTATGCCGAGGTCATCACGTACACTCGTGACCTTCGCTCCATGACTCGCGGCAACGGCTCGTATGAGATTGAGGTTGAGGGCTACGAGCAGGCTCCGGCAGACGTTCAGAAGAAGATGGTCGAGGCGTATCAGGCCGCACGCGCCGAGGGCAACAAATAGGTTTAGCTGTTCGCGTACATAGGTCGTTGCCTTTTGCTAGCGTTGCGCTTGGGCATGAAATCCTTCTTGAAGCACCCCATCATATGATGGGGTGCTTTTCTTTTAGCCTACTGCAACTTTCCCGGGGCGGCAACTAAAATGTATGCTAAGGTAAACATCATACGTCACAATTAACTGTGTTCGCCTAGACACACTTAGTTGAGTTTGTGCTCGATGTTCAGCGATCGGGCTATGAAGAGGGGTTTTCGTGTTCGATAAGAAGTTACTTGCTTTGGCGCCTGGGGCGCTACGCAATGTGGTCATTGCGGTTTTGTTCATGTGGGTAGGCCTTATTGGCGACATCTTGCTGGTGCTGGGTGTGGTTGGGTTTCTATCTTTGGTTCTTGACTCGGCCTTCATTTCGCCGCAGATTGCCCTTCTTGCCTGCGTCGCTTCGCTCGTTTTAAAGGTGTTGTCCACGAAGGTTTCTTCTTCGTTTAAGTTCAAGGCTGCATGTGACGTGAAGCGATCCCTTCGCGAGACGCTGTATCGAAAGCTGCTCCGAATGGGGCCCAGTTACACCAGGCATGTCAGCACGGCGGATGTCGTTCAAATGGCCGTTGACGGCACCGAGCAGCTGGAGTCGTATTTCGGTCAGTATCTGCCGCAGCTGATTTACTCGGTGGTGGCGCCTCTTACGTTGTTCCTGGTCATCGCACCGATTGATCTTGCAACGGCTTTGGTGTTGCTGGTGTACGTTCCGATGATCCCTTTGATCATAGGCGCTATCCAAGGTTTTGCCCGTAAGCTTTTAGGCAGTTATCTCGACGAGTACGTGACGCTTGGCGACGGATTCCTTGAGAACCTGCAGGGTCTCTCGACGCTTAAGATTTACCAAAGCGACGCGTTGCGTCATAAGGCCATGGATGAGGAATCGGAGCGCTTTCGCGTAGTGACCATGAAGGTGCTGCGCATGCAGCTCAATTCCATCATCGTGATGGACGTCGTGGCGCTTGGTGGCGCGGCTGCGGGAATGATCGTGTGCTTGTTCGCGTTGTCTTCCGGCGAAGTGACGATGCTTCAGTTCCTGTTCGTTGCTCTAGTTTCCTCGAGCTTCTTCGTCCCCATGCGTCAGCTCGGCTCGTTCTTTCATGTTGCAATGAATGGCATGGCTTCTTCTCGGCGCATCTTCAACATGCTCGAACTCCCCGAACCTTCGGGGAAGGTGGCTCGCGTATCTTGCGATTGCCGGCTCGTCATGCAGGACGTTTCGTATTCGTACGACGATCAAACCAATGTGCTTCATGATGTTGATCTGGTGGTTCCCGATAAGGGGTTGGTTGGAATCGTCGGAGCCAGCGGAAGCGGGAAATCGACGATCGCCATGTTGCTTACCGGTGCGGATGATTCGTATAAAGGATCGATTCGCTGCGGCAATGACGAGCTTCGCGAAATCGCTGCTGACAGCTTGAGCGATTTGGTGACTTATGTTGGATTGAACGCGTACTTGTTCCGCGGCAGCGTACGCGACAACCTGCTTTTAGCGAAACCCGATGCCAGCGACGACGAGATGTGGCGGGTGCTCGACGAATGTGCACTCGGCGCGTTTCTTCGCGCGCAGGAGGGTTTGGACACGCAACTGGAAGGTGAAGCCGCGAATCTGTCAGGAGGCCAGCGTCAGCGACTTTCATTGGCGCGGGCGCTCCTTCACGATACGCCGATCTTCATTTTCGACGAGGCCACAAGTAACATCGACGTCGAAAGCGAAGAGGCAATCATGGCGGTTGTTGAGCACTTGTCTCAGAACCATGCGGTGATCTGCATTTCTCATCGACTTGCCAACGTGGTTGACGCCGACGTCGTTTACGCGATCGATCGCGGATCGGTTGTGGGGCGCGGTACGCATGAGCAGCTTCTTGAGCGCTGCGAGACCTACCGCAAGCTTTGGGAGCAGCAATCTGAACTGGAGACGTTCAGGATCGCTTCGATTGATGGGCAGACCACGAAAGGAGGTGAGCGTGCATGAAGCGCAGCGGGTTCTCTGTTATGAAACGGATGATCGGTCTGGTGAAACCCTTGGCCGGATACATGGCTCTTGCCGTCACGACGGGGGCTGTAGGGCATTTGTGCGCGACGTTCCTTCCTGTTATCGCTGTATGGGTAGCTTGCGATATTGCGACGGGGAATTTCGCGTTCACGCTGTCGGGTGCTGCAGTCGCTTTGGTGGTTATCGCGATTCTTCGTGGCGTTCTTCATTATGTCGAACAGACCTGTAATCACTACATCGCGTTCACGCTGCTCGCGAATATTCGCAGTAGGGTTTTCGGAGCCCTTCGCAAGCTTGCTCCGGCGAAGCTTGCCGGTGCCGATAAGGGCGACTTGATTTCGCGCCTGACAGCCGATATCGAGCTTCTTGAGGTGTTTTACGCTCACACGATCTCGCCGGTTTGCATCGCGGTTATAACCAGCGTTTGCATGATTTTCTTCCTAGGTTCGTTGCACCCCGCGTTCGGGCTGATGGCCCTTGTGGCTTATCTCGTGGTGGGCTTGCTCATGCCGCTGCTCATTAATAGGACAATGGGGGCCGTGGGGATTGAAGGCCGACAGATGGCGGGCGCGCTTTCCGGATACGTGCTGGACAGTCTTCGCGGTTTGCGCGAAGTGCTGCAGTTCAATTCGGGTGAGGTGCGCGTTGGCGAGCTCAATCGTCTTTCTGATCGGCTTGTTGCCGCGCAGAAACGCCAGAGCGACAAAGGGGCAACAGGCGCTGCCGCATCGAACGCGGTCGTGATTGCTTTTAGCGTCGCGCAGCTGATCATGGGTGTTCTATTGTTTCAACGGGGCATGGTTTCGGGTGAGGCGGTTGTCGTTGCGACGGTGGCTTTATTCAGTTCGTTCGGCCCGACGGCGGCTCTTGCTGCGTTAGGATCGACCTTGCAGGGCACGCTTGCCTCGGGTTCGCGCGTGCTTGACATTCTTGATGAGGAGCCAGTTGTCGTTGAGCAGGCGGACGGCGTCGATGTTTCTTTTAATGGTGCGGAAGCGTGCAATATCGATTTCTCATACGACGATGAGCGGATTCTTGAAAACGTCTCCGTTGAGGTTCGTCCAGGTGAGATTCTTGGGATTGCCGGTAAAAGCGGCAGTGGAAAAAGCACACTGTGTAGGCTGTTCATGCGATTTTGGGATCCCGACTCCGGTGAGGTGCGCATCTCAGGCGAAGATCTTCGCGGCGTGAATACGGCTTCGCTGAGGGATAACGAGGCTCTTGTCGAGCAGGATACCTTCCTGTTTCACGATACCATTCGCGACAATCTGCTGATCGCCAAGCCCGATGCTGATCAATTTCAGATTGAGGCGGCGTGCAAGGCGGCCTCTATTCACGACTTCATCCTGACGCTCCCAAAGGGCTACGACACCATGGTCGGCGAATTGGGCGACACGCTTTCGGGCGGCGAGCGTCAGCGATTGGGTTTGGCGCGCGCGTTCCTTCACGATTCGCCGTTCCTGTTGCTTGATGAGCCTACCAGCAATCTCGACTCGCTCAATGAGGCTGCTATTTTGAGAAGCCTTGCCAACGAGCATGGCAAGCGCACAGTGATCCTGGTTTCTCATCGGGCGTCAACAATGGGCATTGTTAACCGTCTGATCAGCATGAACTCTGGTCGCGTGAGCTAATGACCCGATCACTTTAAGGTAACCCCTGCACTATCCGATGCAAAAGCGTTAAAGTTGTCTCAACGTAGTTTGAAGGGTGCCAAGGAGCCGATGCGAGGGTTTCTTGGTGCCGCATGCAGTTAAGCATGAAGAGACGAAAGGATAGGATCGATGAGCAAGAAAATCGCAGTGATCGCAGCCAACAGCCCTTCTGGGCGCCCTATCGTCAAAGAGGCCATCAAAAGGGGCAATGACGTGACGGTGTTCGTGCAGAATGAGAACACCACCATTGCTTCCAAGGTTGTCCAGAAGCAGTTCATGGAACTTACCAAGGAAGACCTTGCGGGCTTCGACGCAGTGGTTGATGCGCGCGGCGCTTGGACCGACGAGCTCATGCCGAAGCACTACGC
>CAKUNS010000008.1 GCA_934668515.1 uncultured Eggerthellaceae bacterium | reverse complement strand
ACTTCAGACGATGCTCGAGCATCCACTCGGGCTCGTCCTTCTTCGCGGAAATCTCGCGCACGATGTCGGGCGTCAGGCCCGCATCAAGCTTCTCGGCGTCGTTGTCGTCGTAGCGGAAATCGTACAGGCTACGATCGATGTCGGCGACTTCGGTACGTTGCTTTGCCATGGTTGCCCCTTAGTTCTGGGCGTCGGTGATGAACTGCTCGAAGCCGTTGGCGTCGATGTTTGCGATCATGTCGGCATCGCCCTCGGCGACGATGTGGCCGCCCAGCATGACATGGACGCGGTCGACATCAAGGTGCTCGAGGATACGCGTGTTGTGCGTGATGATGAGCAGGGTGCCGTCGCAAGACTCGCGATAGGCCTCCATGCCCTTGGAAACGACGGACAGGGCGTCAACGTCCAGGCCCGAGTCGGTTTCGTCAAGGATGGCCAGCTTCGGCTGCAGAAGAAGCAGCTGGAGCATCTCGACCTTCTTCTTCTCGCCACCCGAGAAGCCAACGCCAAGCTCGCGGTCGAGCCACTCGGTGCCGAAGTCAAGCTCCTCTGCCAGCGACTTGATGCGCTTGCGGAACTCCTTGTTCTTCATCTTCATGCCCTCGCGGCCTTCAAGCGTGGCGCGCAGGAAGCTGGACAGCGGCACACCTGGGATCTCGACCGGCGCCTGGAAGCTCAGGAACAGGCCCGCGCGCGAGCGCTTGTCGGGGGTAAGGTCGGTGATGTCGACGCCGTCGAAAATGATCTTGCCGTCGGTGATGGTGTAAGTGGGGTCGCCCATGGCAACGTGGCCCATGGTGGACTTGCCAGCGCCGTTGGGGCCCATGAGAACATGAACCTCGCCCTGCGCGACTTCAAGGTTGACGCCGTCGAGGATGGGTTTCTCATCCACGGAAGCGGAGAGGTTTTGAATAGCCAGCAAAGCATCTCTCGTCATTTGGCTTTTCCTGTTCTAATCGTGAAACTCTATAAATTGACTAGGGTTTAAGATAGGCTTCATGGGGGAATAGTCAACCTTTCCCTAGTAAAATACTAGAATTAAGCGGTAGGCGAACAACCCGCGTCACAATGCGGGCAAACCGCAGGTGGGGACCGCTTCCAAAAGTCCACGAACCGGCTGAAAAAGGGGCGAAACGAATGCTCATCACTAGCAAGGGTCGCTACGCACTGCGCCTTATGATCTTCGTTGCCGCCTCGGGCGAAGGCACAAAAGTCACGCTGCGCCAGGTGGCCGATTCCGAGAACATCTCGCTGAAATACCTTGAACAGCTTGCGCACACGCTGGTGAAGGCCGACTTGCTGGCAAGCGTGCGCGGCCACGGCGGCGGCTATCGCCTGGCTCGCGAGGCCGCAAGCATCAAGGCGGGCGACGTCATCCGTGCCGCCGAAGGCACTACCGCCCCCGTCGCATGCGCCGGCCTTGACGATATGTGCCCGCGCGAAAGCATGTGCTCGACCGTGGCGTTTTGGGCGGGCCTTGACGAGGTCATCGAGAATTACGTTGACGGCGTCACGCTGGCTGACCTGGCCCAAACGTCGTTTTCCAACCTCATCCCCATGAAAGAGGACATCTCGCAGGAAGCCGCCAACGCAACCTGCGGCACGAAGCGATAGCGCTATCCTTCCAGTTGTTCGCTGGCTTCAAGCCATTCCATTTCCAGCTCTTCCAGCTGCGCCTTCAGGTCGTCTATCTTCTGCTGAGCTTCGCCGAGCTTCACGAAGTCGGTGGGATCGATATCGAACATAGCCTGCTTGGCGTCTTCGATCTTCCCTTCCAGGGTGCGCATCTTGCGCTCGGTCGAAGCAACCTGCTTCTTCAGCGCGCGCATCTCGTTGTTCGACAAGCCACCGCCCGCGGGCTTCGCGGCGTCGGAAGCGGCCTTGGCCATTTCCTTGGCCTGCCTCACCGCGCCATGGTGTTCGGCCTCAAGCCGAAGGTACTCGTCAACGCCGCCGGGCAGATGACGTACCACGCCGCCGATCAGAGCATACTGGTTGTCGGTCACGCGTTCCATCAGATAGCGGTCGTGCGTGACCAGAATAAGCGTTCCGGGCCAACCATCCAGCAGGTCCTCAACTGCCGCAAGCATATCGACGTCAAGGTCGTTGCCCGGCTCGTCCAAGATCAGCACGTTTGGCTGGTCAAGCAAGATCATCATCAGGGCTAGGCGGCGCTTCTGACCACCGGACAGATCGCAAACCGGCTCGTTCAGATCGGCCTTGGTGAAGCCCAAGCGCTCAAGCAGGTCGCCGGGCGTTTGCTCCTTGCCGTCAAGCATGACGCGCGTGGTATAGCGGCCAACCACCTGGCGAACGCGGTCATTGCCCAGCTTAGTCAGGTTGTCCAAATGTTGCGACAACACGGCGAACTTCACGGTCTTGCCGATTTTCACGCGGCCGCGCACAGGCGTGATCAGGCCCTCGATCGTACGCAGCAGGGTAGTTTTGCCTGCACCGTTCTCACCCAGAATGCCCACACGGTCGCCAGGGCCGATGTTCCAGGTGACGTCGTGAAAAACCAGCTTGTCGGAATCGTCGTAGCTTACCGCCACGTTCTCGAGGTCGACGCACTCCTTGCCCAGGCGGGCAACGGCCATACGCTGCAGCTCAAGCGAGTTACGCAGCGGCGGCACGTCGGCAATAAGGTCCTGAGCTGCCTTGATGCGGAACTTCGGCTTAGTGGAGCGAGCCTGTGCGCCGCGCGAGAGCCATGCGAGCTCGCGGCGAATCTTGTTCTGGCGGCGCTCTTCGGTGACACGCGCCACGCGGTCGCGCTCGACGCGCTGCATGATGTAGGCCGAGAAGCCACCCTCGAACGGCTCGATGATGCCATCGTGCACTTCCCACATATCAAGGCAGACCTCGTCAAGGAACCAGCGGTCATGCGTGACCACCAGTAAAGCGCCCTGACCAGGGCGCCAGCGGTTCTTCAGATGCTGAGCCAGCCAGTTGATTGCGCGAACGTCCAAATGGTTGGTGGGCTCGTCCAGCATAAGGACGTCCCACTTCCCCACCAGAAGGCGCGCAAGGTCGACGCGGCGACGCTGGCCACCAGAAAGCTGACCGACAAGGCCCTCCCAAGGAATGTCGGAGATCAGGCCGTCAATGATCGCGCGGATTTCGGCATCGCCCGCCCACTCGTATTCGGGCAGGTCGCCGACAACCGATTCATGAACGGTGGCGTCGTCGGAAAGGTCGTCGGTCTGGCCCAGCACGCCCACCGTGACGTCGCGCGTGCGGACGACGCGACCCGAATCGGGCTCGAACCTTCCGGAAAGAAGCGACAGCAGCGTGGACTTGCCGTCTCCGTTGCGGCCGACAATGCCGATGCGGGCACCCTCGTCAACGCCAAGCGACACGTCGCCGAACACCGTCTTCGTGGGGAAATTGACCCCGATCTTCTCGCAACCAAGCAAAAACGCCATGCGTTACCCCTTGTGAATCGTCTTATTCGACTGCGATTATAAAATGACAAAGGCGGTTCCGCCAAAACGGAACCGCCCTCACACAACCTTGGCAGAGAGGCCGCGACCATTCGACAGCCCTTGCGCCCGTCGCTCCAGCCTTGCGACTCGCGCTTATTGCCAAGCGGAAACTAAGCCGGCTGAATCCCCGAGAAGTCCTCGGCCTTGACCGCCTCGTACACGCGCTCAACCGAGGCAAGAACCTCGGGCGTCATGGGCGCGAAGAACTCAAGCTGAGCCGGTTGGATACCGATGAACAGCAGCTCGCCGCAGTAGGCCTTGATCTCGTCGATCAAGTACGTCAGCGGCATGGAGTGCGTGGTGACCATGTAATTCGCCACCACGTCGTCGCGGTTCAACAGGCGCATCTCACCAGGCTCAAGACCCATCTGAGCAGCGTCAACCAGAACAACCTTGTCGGGATTTTCGCGCTTGATGACGCCGATGTAATTCTCGGGCGTCATTTCGCCGTCGATGTGGTCCCAGCCCTCGATGGGGTTTTGCTCCATCATCTTCGAGAGCATGGGACCGCACGCGTCGTCGCCACGAAGCACGGCGCCAACCGTGAACACGTACTTCTTACCCATTAGCGCCTCAGCCTTCCCATGAAGTAAACGTTCGGATTGCGCTTGATCGCATCGATCATCTCGGCGAAGTGCACAAGCCACGCAGCCTCGGTCGCGTGGTCGGCATCATTCGCGTACTGCTGCGCAAGCTGATGGACCGGCTCGTCAAGCACAGCGACGTGCGTGTTGTCCACAACGATCTCGTCACAGCGAAGGATTCCCTCCACTTTGTAGCGCGCTTTGCCCTCGGGGAAAAGCTCCGTGATTCGGCGGTACTCCGCCTCGGTGCAGGCAAGCTCTTCTTCGAGGCAATCGCACATGCCGGTGTTGTGGCCCACGGCGACGGCGTAATACAGAATGTCGCCCGCCTCTTTCGAGGTGTCCTTCTCGGTGTCGACGAAGCGCGTGGTCAGCTTATAGAAAACAACACGCGGTTCGCCCGCTTCGCCTGCAAGGGGGCCGCAGATGCGCGATTCTTGCTGAGCGTGGCGCTCGTTCATTGCAGCCTGTGCTGCAGGTGACGCTGCAATGCCCATGGCAACTCCTAACAAAATCAAGGGGCGGGCCTGCGCTTGACAAGCCCGCCCCCTCCATTCGAACTAGATGAAGTCCGTCGAAGACCCGCATGGTGCGGATTACTTCGCCTCTTCCTGCGCAGGTTCAGGCTCGGGCTGCGGATGCTCGGCCATGAACTTGGCAACCTCGTCCTCGGAATTGGCATGAGCAGCACCCTGGGCGATACCGCCGTAAATGCCGTTTATCGAGCCAATAGGAGCCGTGACCGTGCGGATGCCGGTGCTGATGTTCGCGTCCTCCTGACCAGGTGCGACAACCAGCTCGAGCAGGGTGTCGCGCAGGTGGTTGAACACCTCGACCTTGCGCGGGTCCTTCTCGGCGGCAATGAGCTCGGCAATGTTAGCCAAAGCGTCCTGGCTGGCCTGAATAGACTTCAGGAACTCGTCGCCCAGGTCGTGACCCATGGCGTAACCCGAGTACAGACGCGCCTCGCGCTCGAGCGTGGTGCGCACCTTGTACGGGATGTCGGCGTAAGCCAGTTTGGCGGTGTTGGCCACGGTCTCGATCTCGTCCTTGTGCTTGAGCTTCTGACCCAGCAGGCCAAGGGCGATGGCGAAACCATAGATGGTCTGAGCCGGGGTCGGCGGGCAACCGGGGATGTACACGTCAACTGGGAACAGCTGATCGGTGCCGCCCCACGTGCAGTAGTTGTCGTGGAAGATGCCGCCGGTGCAGCCGCAGGCGCCGTAAGAAACGACCAACTTGGGATCGGGGGCCGCCTGATATGCGCGGATGCCGGGCATGCGCATTGCGCGCGTGACCGCACCCGTGTACACCAGGATGTCCGCATGACGGGGGCTCGGCGTGTTCTTGATGCCGAAACGCTCAGCGTCGAAGACCGGCGTGATGGTCGAGAAGATCTCGATCTCGCAGCCGTTGCAGCCGCCAAGGTCGCAGCGGTAGATGTAAACCGAGCGCTTGATGTCGTTCAGCAGGGCAGCCTTGGCCTCGATGATCTTCTGATCTAGCTCGATCTTGCTGGGCTTGTACTGAAGCTCGCTTGGATAGGCACTATCGGTAATCATGCTTTATGCCTCCTTGCGAAGCGCGGCGATGCGCCTGGACTCGGCCATTTGCTCCTCGGTGGGAGCAGGCGTGGGGTTACCGGCCTTCTCAACCGCAGCGGCATAGCGCGCGGCGTCGGCCTTCTGCTTGCACTCGGGGCACACGCCCAGCGCCGCGATGGCGTTGGCGGCGTCGGCGCCCTGTGCGTTGTGCGCAAGGATCTGACCAGCGTAGTCGATCTCCTTCGCAGATGCGTAGTACTGACCGCATTCAGAGCATTTCTGAAGCGGGTACGTAGCGGTCTGCTCGAGATCGTTCTTGTCGAAAACGGCAAGCTCGAACTCGGGGGTCAGGACGATCGCATGCGTCGGGCAAACCTCTTCGCAGCGGCCGCAGAAAATGCAGCGGCCGAAGTTGATCGACCAGGTGATGGTGCCGGCGTTTCCGTCGGGCACCATCTGGATGGCGTTCGGGGGGCACGCGTTCGCGCAGGCAGAGCAGGCGATGCACGCCTCAAGGTTATGCTCGGGCTTGCCACGGGCGTACTCGGGGCGCTCAAGCGGCGCCTCGGGGTACGACGTGGTGGCGCAACCCGTTTTGAAGATTCCTTTGAGTGTCTTGAACATGGCGCCCTCCCCTACAGATCGATCGGGCTGTGCTTGCGGGTAGCGCAGTAATCCTCAAGCTGAGCCTTGGTGATGGTTTGCGCCTTATTCTTCTTCACGTCCACAATGGTGACGCGCTCAGTGCAGGAGTAGCACGGGTCAAGCGAGCCAACGATCAGGGCAGCATCGGAAATGGTGTTGCCGCGGAACGCATAACGCAAAGATGCCCAGTTGCTGTACGTGGATGCCTTGGCGCGCCAGCGGTAGCACTTCTGGTTGTCGCCGACCATGGACCAGTGCATGTCCTCGCCGCGCGGGGCCTCGACCCAACCCATAGCCTGCTTGTTGGCCTTGATCTCGAACTTGTCGTTCAGAACCGGGCCTTCGGGCAGGTTGGCGGACAGAAGCTCCTCGATGATGTCGATGGAGTCGAACACCTCGGCAACGCGAACCAGCGTACGGCCCAAGACGTCGCAGGAATCCTGCGTGATGGGCTTGTGGTTGTGAGCGATGTACTTGTAGCCCTCGTACGGATGCACCCAACGGGAGTCGCGTGCGAATCCGCTGCCGCGGACGTACGGGCCAACCGGGCTGTAGTCGCGGGCGACCTTCGGGTCGAGAATACCAACGCCGGCAGCGCGCTTCTCGAAATTCGGCGTAGACAGAAGCTCCTCCACCAGCTGCTGAACCTCGTGACGCAGAGTCTCGCAGTAGCGAAGCGTCTCGAGTTTCTGCTTGGCCAGAATGTCGCGACGAACGCCGCCGATAAGGTTCAGGCCGTAGGTCTTGCGGGCGCCAGTCAGCATCTCGGCCAGGTCCATGGACTTCTCGCGTACGCGGAAGAAGTGCTGGAAGCCGGTGTCGAAGCCGGAGAAGTGGCAAACCAGGCCAAGGTTCAGAAGATGCGAGTGAAGACGCTCGGTTTCAAGAATGATGGCGCGAATGTACTCGGCGCGCAGCGGAACCTCGATACCCTGAGAGCGCTCGATGGTCTCGGCGTACGCAGTGGAATGCGCGAAGCCGCAGATGCCGCAAACACGCTCGGCCAAGAACGGGACCTGGTCGTAGTTCAGGCGCGACTCGGCGACCTTCTCCATGCCGCGATGGATGAAGAACATGCGGTAGTCGGCGTCGACGATAGTCTCGCCGTCGACGTACAGACGGAAGTGACCCGGCTCGTCGGACGTGATGTGCATCGGGCCCATGGGGATCGTCGTGGTCTCGCAGTCGCCCATCTCCTTCAAGAACTGATAGTTCTCGACGTCGGTGGTGGGCTCGGGGCGGTAGCGATAGTCCATGGTGTCCTTGCGCAGCGGGTACAGACCCTGGGGCCAGTCGTCGGGAAGGACAAGGTTGCGGTTGTCGATGATGCCCTCGGCCTTAAGACCGAACATGTCCTGCACCTCGCGCTCGGGCCACACAGCGGCCGGAACGCGGGGAGAAACGGACTTGAACGTCAGGTCCTTAGGGTCGACCTCGACGCGAACCTGCATCACGCACGTGTCCGTTTCCTCCATGGAGAGGACGTAGTACAGCGCATAGCAGTCGCGCAAAGAGCGCTCGTCGTTACCCACCATGACGGGCATCCAGCCGCCGCGGTCATAGTACAGAAACTCGATGACCTCGGGGGCACGGTCGCGGTCGACGGTGACGACGGGCTGATAATCTTGAACCCACTCGACTGACTTGATCACACCAGGGAAGCGCTCCTGAACTGCTTCGATGTGCGTCTCGCCAGAGCGGGCTTTGCTGCTGAATGTTTCTAAAGCCATAGTTACCTACCTACATTCCGCTCTGGTTCGTATGGGCGAAGATGTCTTTCACGATGGGCGCGTTATGCAGCGACTTAGTGTCCTGCTGCAAAACGATGCCGGTAGCGTTCTCGACACCTTGGATGATGGGCTGCGGCATTGCAACGCCGAACCACAGGATGACAACCAGAAGGATGATCTCGGGGACGAACGCGAATGCAGGAACGTCGCCCTTCTCCATACCTTCGGGGGCCTTGCTCAACACCGAACCAGTGACAACCTTGACGCAGGCAGCCATGACGATGGTGAGCGCCAGACCGACGACCACGACGAGCCAAACCAGGTTCGAAGCGATGCCGGCGATGAAGGCCGTGATCTCGGAGGTGAACATCGCGAACGGCGGCATGCCGGCCAATGCGAAGAAGCCGACGCCCAGAAGCGTGCCGGTGAACGGCGCGACATGGGCGACTCCCTTGATCTTCTTAAGGTCACGCGTGCCGTACGTCATGAGGATGTTGCCGGACAGGCAGAACATCAGGGCCTTGGTGAAGCCGTGGAAGATGCAGTGCAGAAGAGCAGCGACGACGCCGATGGGGCCGCCGAAGCCAAGGCACAGCGCCACGAAGCCGACGTTCTCGCAAGAGGAGTACGCAAGCTTGCGCTTCAGGTCGTTCTGGGCGTACATGGACACCGCTGCGACGACCACGGACAGAGCGCCGATGATCAGCATGACCAGCTGCGGGAACTCGGGACCGACCGCCTGGCACGTAAGCACGTAGAAGCGGATGATCACAAGCAGGGCGCACTTCAGAAGAACGCCGGACAACAACGCGGACACGGGGCTGGGAGCCTCGGAGTGAGCGTCGGGCAGCCAGGTGTGCATCGGGAACAGGCCCGCCTTGGTGCCGAAGCCGATGACGGCGAATACGAAGGCGATGCTCATGAGCATCGGTTCGAACTGGTGCGCAACGGGCAGGATGGACGTCCACAGAACCGCGTCGGTCGAGTTGGACAGAACGGTGTTGGCATCGGCGAACGTAAGGACGGTGGCGTACAGGCCGAAGGCAACGCCTGCGGTGCAGACGATGATGTACTTCCAGCCGGCTTCCAGCGAGAGCTTCTTCTTGCTGTAAGCGGCAACCAGGAAGACAGTCGAAAGCGTGGTGGCCTCGACCGAAGCCCACATCATGATGATGTTGTTCGACAGCGCAGCCATGAGCATGGTGAACACGAACAGGCTGAAGAACACGTAGTAGATCTTGGTCTGGCCCTTGTCCAGGTTGCCGGCCTCGATGTCATGCCTGATGTAGGGAATCGAGAACAGGCCGGTCATACAGCCGATGACGCCGATCAGGATCACGAAGATCGCAGCCAGCGAGTCCATGTTGAACCACTTCGACAGAGCGAAGATGTTGTCGTTCGTGGCCATGACGTTCAGGGCAAGGAACACGCCCAGCACGCAGACAACCACGACGGACACGGTATGCAGGGCCTCGTACACAGCGACGGGGGCCGACTTCGAAGGGATGATCGCCATAACAACCGCGGCGACCAGCGGGACGAGCAAAAGCAGCTCCATAAGGTTAGAAAGTTCCATCATCCACCTAGCCCTTCAGTTCCATCAAACCGTCGGCGTCAAGCGAACGCGTGACACGGTAGATGCGCGTAACCATAACGGCCATGATGATGATCGCGAAAACGGCGTCGGTTGCGATGCCGATCTCGACCAGGCTCGGAGCCGTGGGCGCCAGAAGCGCCAGCGTAAGATGCGAGCCGTTTTCCATCAGGCAGTAGCCGAACACCTGCTTGAGGATGTTGCGCTGCGTGACGATGCACGTAAGGCCGATGAAGAAGTGCGCCAGTGAAATGGCAAGCGCGGGCTTGACCATGGCGGCTGCGGGAAGGGTGATGCCTCCCACGGCAACGGCGCAAGCCAGGATCTCGACGGCGGAGAGCACCACGATGGCCGCGGGGCTGACAACCGGATCGAGCTTCTCGGCAGGCTCGCCCATCTTCTTCAGAGCGAACAGGATGATTGCGGGAACCAGAACCACCTTGGTGACGAACGCGGTGCCGGCCCAGCTGAACAGCTCGGTCGAGCCAACCGTGTTGCCAAGGGTCACGAAGATGCCGATGAGCACCAGCGACTGAACGATGTACAGGTAGGCGGCTTTGCGCGGCGTCTTGGTAAGCGTGACCAGAACAGCGGTTGCAACCAGGAGGCAAGCAAGCGCGTTAACGGTGAAGAATCCGTTCATCTTAAAGCCTCCTTAAATACCCATCAGGCAGAACACGAGCGCGAAGACGGAAATACCGAACATCGCCCATGTCTGACGACCCAACAATTTGAAGCGCACGCGGGAAACCAGGTTCTCGATGAGCGCGCACAGAACGAAGACGACGAGCATCTTCAGAAGATAGGTGACGATGCCGATCAGGATGCCGGCGATGCTGAAGTCAAGCGACGCACCGAACGGCAGGAAAATGGCAACGAACCAGCTTGCGACGATGATCTGCTTCATCGGCATGGCGATGTGCATCATGGCCAGGGAAGCACCGGAGTACTCCTGAAGGAGGCCTTCCTGGATTTCCTGCTCGGCCTCGGAAGCGTCGTACGGAAGCTTGCCAAGCTCGACATAGCAGGCGAACGCGAATGCGACGCCGGCCAGAATGACCGAGATCGGAGCCGAAGCGAAACCAAGGGAAACCGACTGGGACATGATGCCCACGTTCGTGGAGCCCACGCACAGGGCGGTAACGAACAGGGCCAGGATCATTGTGGGCTCGACAAGCACACCCACCAGCAGCTCACGAAGGCCGCCAACACCGGCGTAGGCATCGGCGGAGTCGAGGGTTGCCAGCGAGAAGAAGAAGCGAGCCAGCGCCATCAGGTAAAGGATGACGATGATGTCACCCAGAATGGGAACCGGCGACCAAGCCGTGAACATTGGGATGCCCATGGCCAGCACCAGCATGACGCCCAGGTACACAGCAGGCGTGATGCGATGGATGAAGCTGGAGTCGGCAGGATGAACGTCCTGACGCTTGAACAGCTTCGCGATGTCGTAGTAGTCCTGGAAGATGCTGGGGCCTTTACGCGTATGCATCTTCGCGCGGATGACACGCGCCATACCAGATACCAGAGGCGCAAGAGCCATGATTACAAGAGCCTGAACAATGGCGATCACAAAGCTCATCGTGCACCCCCTCCAATCTGAGTCATAACCGCAAGGGCCAGAAGCACGACCAAAGCGACGACGACGTAAACGATGTACTTGCGGAAATCGCCGCCCTCAAGCTTCTGCGCCAAAGCGCCAAGCCAAGCGGAGATCGTGGCGAACGGGTTGCGGCCCGTTGCGTCGTTGTCGGTGATGACCTCATGCGCACCAGAGAAGGAGCCCTTCATCGCGGTGGCGAAGGAAGCCGCGCAGTTCAGGATGTTCGTGCGAACCTGGTAAAGCGGGTGCATGAACATGTCGACCTGCGAACCGAAAGTCGTGGAAGCCGGAGCCATGTCGGCCGTGCGGTTGTAGCCGCATGCCCAAGGCTCGCGGTCGGTTGCGACGCCGCCCTTGTTGCGAGTGTTGCTGTACACGGTTGCGAACAGGATGGCAACCACCAGAAGCAGAGCGATCAGCGGGAACGAAACCGCACCGCCGCCCAGCGGGTTGACGCTGATGACGCCGACGGTGACGACAGCGCCCAAGGAACCGATGGTGGTCTGAGCAACGTACTCGATGACGGGGGCAACCCAGGGGGCGCCCAGGCCAAGAGCGACGCAGAGAGCAGCCAGCAGGATGAGGGCGATGCGCATGGCGCCCGGAACTTCTTTAGCCTGAGCAGCGGTGTCGGAACGGTGACCACCCAGGAAGGTGACGCCGTAAGCCTTCACGAAGCAGACGGCTGCAAGAGCGCCGGTGATGGCAAGAGCGACTGCGGCAAGGGCCATGCAGGCCTTGACCAGAACGTCGCCGGCCATTGCGGCGTCGAACATCGACTGATACGTGAACCACTCGGAGACGAAGCCATTCAGCGGCGGCAGAGCCGAGATGGCCAGCGCGCCAACCAGGAAGCACATTGCGGTGACCGGCATGGTGCGGATAAGGCCGCCCAGGATCTGCATGTTGCGCGTGCCCGTGGAGTAAAGAACCGAGCCAGCGCCCATGAACAGCAGACCCTTGAACATCGCGTGGTTGATGACATGGTACAGACCGGCCATCAAAGCGAAGGTGGCAAGGACGTAGTTGCCCATGGCCACGCCGACGAACGCGATGCCGACACCCATGAGGATGATGCCGATGTTCTCGACCGACGAGTAAGCAAGCAGACGCTTGATGTCCTGCTCGTGGATTGCATAGGTAACGCCCACGACAGCCGACACGCAGCCGATGGCCAGAACCACAAGGCCCCACCAAAGCTGGCACTCGGAAGCGCCCAGCATATCAAGGCCGACCTTCAGCATGCCGAAGACGCCGATCTTGATCATGCCGCCGGACATGAGGGCCGACACGTTGGACGGTGCGGCCGGATGCGCCTGAGGCAACCAAGAGTGAAGCGGAACGATACCGGCCTTGCAGCCGAAGCCGAAGAACGCCAGCATGAAAACGGCCGTCGCAGTTGCGGGGCTGAAGCCGGTCATGCGGAAGCTCTGGAACTCAAGGCTGCCGGTTTGGGTGGCCATGATCATGTAAGAGATCATGATCATGAGGAAACCGACATGCGCGACGATGAGGTACATCAAACCGCCGCGGTTGCCCTCTTCGGTGTGATCGACGACGACCAGGAAATAGGACGTCATCGACATAACCTCGAAGAACACCAGGAACCAGAACGCGTTATCAACGGTGACGACGAAGTTCATGGCGGCCACGAACAGGTTCATGAAGAAACCGATGTAGCCAAGCTTGCCCTCGTACTCGTTGAAGTAGGCGAAGCCGTAGATCCATGCGGCGAACGCCAAGACGTTGATCACGAGAAGGACGAAGCCGGAAAGCGGGTTCAGCAGGATCGAGAAGCTCGCGAACGACAGCGGCGTGGCGAAGCTGACAAGCAGCGCGCGGCCGAAGACGCCCTCGAAGCCCGCGGCAACGGCCAAGGCCGCAGCGACGACGCCGGCAAGGCAGGCGACGGTCTTCGCGGTTTGGTCGCTCTTCTTAAGGACAAGAGCCAGAAGGGCGCCGATGAACGAGACTCCTGCGGAAATCAACAGGTAATTCATGCTTGAGCACCCCCTTCGCGGTCTTTCTCAAGAAGCATGGACAGATCATCCTTACCGGCCTGAACACGGCGGTAATGAAGCTCGTTGTTGCGGTCGGCTGCATCGACCAGGCGAAGCGCGTTGGTCTTGCAAGCGGCCACGCAATGCGGGTTGCCGTTGTCGTAAGCGCACAGGTCGCATTTGACGGCAACGCGGGCAACGCCGATGTTCCACTTGACCAGCGGGTTGAGATCCTTCTGAGGATCGTCAAGCTCGAACTCGATGCCGGCAACGCCGGAAACGGGCGTGCCGCCCATATGGATGGCGCCGAACGGGCACGTGATCGCGCACAGCTTGCAGCCGATGCAACGATGCTCGTCGACGTGGACGCGGCCGTCCGCATCCTTCGTGAGCGCGTTGACCGGACAGACCTTCACGCACGGGGTGCCTTCGCAGTGGTGGCATGAAAGGGCTGCGTTGATATCGCCCTCGACCAAAGCCAAACGCGGCTCGGCCTGGTAGCCCGCCTTACGATGCCCTTCGCTGCATGCCTCGCGGCACTCGTTGCAGCCCGTGCACCTGGTCGGGTCTACTGCGATGTAACGGTTCATTTCACACCTCCATCCACTTCATGGACGCTACCGTCATCTTCGCGCTGCATGATGCGCAGCGCGTGGGAAGCGCAGGCCTCGACGCATGCCGGGCCATTGTCGCGATCGACGCAGCGATCGCATTTGATAACCGACGCCTGGGAAGCGGCGCCGACGGACAACCCACCGAAATCGAATGCCTGCGGCGCGGCGACCACGTCAACGGCCCCGAAGGGGCATGCGTTCACGCAGCTGCGGCAACCGATGCACAGCGACATGTTCACGCCGATGCGCGCGTTCTCTTCATCATGGAAAAGGGCGCCCGTGGGGCAAGCAGCCGCACAGGGGGCCTCTTCGCACTGATGGCAAAGAACCGGAGCCGAGGCAAGCTCGTTAACCTGAATAACCTTCAAACGGGGGAAACCGGCATCGTCGGGCACCGAGTGCTTGGCAATGCATGCTCCCATGCAGGCTTTGCAGGCAACGCAATATCTTGGGTCGGCCATTACGTACCTATTACCCATTTACGCTCCCTCCAAAACCTAGAAAGTTACTTGTGCACGTGCTTCGTCAGCGACTTCGCGCTGGTCGTCGCTGAGGAATCCGTAGCAGTCGCAGCGCAGGCAGCGGCTGCACTCCTGAGCGGCCTCTTCGGCGGACATGTCAACCTCGACGTAGTCGAAGTCAAGCTTGCGCTCGAATGCAGGGCGCTCGCTGATCTCGACGCGGCCGGTAGGCGTGCGGTTGTTCGCGTTGGGCTCGGGAACAGCGACGCCGCAATCGAGCGTGTGGTCGAAGCCCAGGTACGCATCGATGTTGTAAGCAGCGGTCTTGCCGGCGCCGATGGCGCGGATGGCGGTCTTGGGGCCGGTCTGGCAGTCGCCGCCGACGAAGATGCCGGGAATGTCGCCCTTGGCCTCGAGGTACTGGTTGGCCTCGAAGTTGGCGCGACGGGAAACAGCCATGCCGAATGCGGCGAAGGGCTCGGAAACGATTGCCTGGCCAACGGCGATGAGAACGATGTCGGCAGGGATCTTGATCTGATCCTTGGCGGCGTTGACAGGAGCCGGGCGGCCGCGATCGACCGGGCCGATGTACTGCGGCTGAGCAATGACGTAGCGCGCATGGCCGGTCTCGTCTGCCTCGATGGCAACGGGAGCCTCGAGCATCATGAGCTCGACGCCCTCGGCAGCTGCGCTGTCGATCTCGGCGTCAAGAGCGGTCATGTCCTCGCGACGACGACGGTAGACAACCGAAACCTGCTTCGCGCCGGCGCGGACAGCGGAACGAGCGCAGTCCATGGCGACGTTGCCGCCACCGATGACGGCGACGCTCTGGCCGGTGAAGTCGGGGTAATCGTCATCGCCGATCTTGCCCAGGATGTCGACGGCGGAGTAAACGCCCTCGGAGTCGATGCCGTCCATCTTCAGCAGCTTGCCGGAGTGAGCGCCGATGGCAACATAGATGGCGTCGTACTCGGCGTGGATCTCGTGCATCTTGGCCTCGTCGACGTAGCACTCGGTCTCGACCTCGATGTTGCCGACGGACAGGATTGCCTTCAGGTCCTCGTCAAGACGATGACGCGGGAAGCGGTAAGCCGGGATGCCGTAACGGGTCATGCCGCCAAGCTTCTTGTGCATCTCGAAGACCTTAACGGAATGGCCCATCAAAGCCAGATAGTAAGCGCAGGTCATGCCGGAAGGGCCACCGCCGATGACGGCGACGCGCTTGCCGGTATCGGGAAGGCGCTTGGGAGGCTCGACCGTGTCAGCGGCGCGCTGATCGACGGCGAATTTCTTGATGCCGCGAATGTTAACCGGGGCGTCGATGAGGGTACGACGGCAACGGCGCTCGCAGGGATGCTCGCAGATAAGTGCGCAAGCAGTGGGGAACGGGTTGTCGCGACGGATCATGTTGATGGCGCCTGCGTAATCGCCGGCGGCCGTAAGGGCGATGTACGCCGGAATGTTCACGTGAGCCGGGCACAGGGTCTCGCAGGGAACGCGACGGTAGTCGGCGTCCTCGCACGCCTTGTTCTTCACGTGGTTCTCGAACTCGCCCGCAAACGTCTCGAGGTACTCGAGCGCAATGTTGCCCGCGTTGTAACCAACGGCGCAGTCAGAAAGTTCCGATGCCATCTTGGCATAGGCCTTGAACTCTTCAAGGTCTTTCCCAGTAGCCTTCAGGTCGATCATCTTCTGCAGACGCTCGATCATCAACGGAATGCCGTGATAGCACGGAACGCACTTGCTGCACGACTGAGTCGTCGTCTGATACAGCTGTGCGAGCAGCACCTTCAACGGACATGAATCCGGCGACGTCGCTTGAAGGCTCCTCATGTTGTCTTCAACATAAGAGGTAAAGCGCTCTTCTTCGACGCCAGGAATACTAATAGTAAGCCGGCTCATTTAACCCTCCCCATCTCACCTAGATCTGTTGACTATCAAGCAGGAAAGTCCCTTTTCTTCCCCGCTTATTATCGATAACGATTATGCAATACCAAGTTGTCCTATCCAAACGAGGATATGGAAAACGGCATGCGGCAATCATTGCCAAATTACATACTATACTTTAGAAAATGCCTGCTCAAACGTTGGTTTCGGTCGATATCGCTGATATAGGGAAACCCAAAAGGGCAATCGGCAAACGGTATCATAAACGGTCAGCAGATCATGTTCGCCACGGCAAACCGAATGCGGAAGGCCCTTGCAAGACGGTTTCTGTCTTGCAAGGGCCTGAATGACGATTTTAAGTTGGACACGCGTGACATGAATGCTTGACCGAGCCGCGAAACGCGGGCACCGCGAAGGCAGACGTAGCGCAAAGGCTGGCTACTCGCCCCAGACCTCCTGAGCGATCTCGCGAACAAGGGCGACCTTGGCCCACTGCTCGTCCTCGGTGAGCTTGTTGCCAATCTCGCAGCTGGCGAAACCGCACTGCGGGGACAGGTACAGACGATCAAGCGGCACGTACTTCTCGGCCTCGCGGATACGGGCGATGACCGCTTCCTTGTCCTCGAGTTCAGGGCTCTTGGTGGTGATCAGGCCCAGGACAACCTTCTTCCGCCCCGAAACCTTCGCCAAAGGCTCGAAGCCGCCCGAACGCTCGTCGTCGTACTCCAAGAAGTAGGCGTCCACGTTCTCGCTGGTGAACAGCGGGTCGGCGACGGAATCGTATGCACCGCTGGAGAAGTAGGTGGAGTGGTAGTTGCCGCGGCATGCGTGGGTGTTAATGGCCAGGTCGTCGCCGGACTTCGAAGCAATCACGCGGTTGTTGATGTCAACCAGCGTGTTCATGTACTCCTTCAGCTCTTCCTGAGTGGAAAGGCCGGTAAGCTGCTTGGCCATGTCGGGGTTCACGAAGCCGCCCCACGTGCAATCGTCAAACTGAAGGTTGCGGCCGCCCGCGGCGTAGAACTCGGCTACGAACTCGGAATATGCAGCGACAACGTCCTCGGCGAACGCCTCTTTGGTGCCGAAGATCTCAAGCGTGTTGGCAAGCTCCTGCGTTCCGGTGAACTGGGCATAGAACTGACCAGGTGACGGAATGGTCAGCTTGGCGACGGTGTTCTCGTCCTCCCGCGCCTTCACGAACTTAAAGTGCTCGATGAAGGGGTGGTTCTTGGCGGAAAGGCGGCCCTCAATGGTTACGTCATCGATTGCGGCGGCCTCGCCCTCGAAGGTGGTGTTGCCAGTTTCGGACTTCACGCGGCGAACGCCCTCGATGCCCCACATAAAGTCGAGATGCCAGGTCAGACGACGGAACTCACCATCGGTGATGCAGCGAAGGCCGGCTTGCTTTTCCTTTGCGATCAGGTCGAGGATAGCGCGATCTTCGACTTCCTTAAGCTGATCGGCCGAAATCTCGCCGCGCTCGAACGAAGCGCGGGCGCTACGCAGGTAGTCGGGCCTGAGGAAGCTGCCGACCACGTCGAAACGAAACGGTGCATTTTGCTTAGTCATGTCTTTCTCCCTTTTTTGAATAGGCGCCAGGCAGGACGCCGGACGCCGCAGTTGCGATTTAACGGGAAAAAGAGTACCAAGCACCAACTTCCAGCGGAAGAACGGATAAGTTATACGTAGTTATCTGTCATTCCGTTAACTGGGTTAGCGGGGAATGCGAAGAGCAACAAAGCGAGCACATAAACCGTAAACCACACCCGTCACCAGCAATCAACCGATCATTAGCTGACAGCTAATGAATCGCGAGGAGGCCTTTCCTACTATTGAGAGACGTCATCAGCTTCTTCAATTAATCCGGAAAGGAAGATTCATGAGCAAAAACTCCGACCCTCAGCAGGCAACAGTCCAAAAGCCCAAATCGGCAATGGGAATCGCCTCCCTGGTTTTGGGCATCATCGCCCTTCTGACCTCATTCTTGCCGTTCATCAACAACTTCTCTGCGCTGTTGGCCTTCTTGGGCACCATCTTCGGCATCGTCGGCCTTGTCGCCACCATCCGCGGGACACGCGCGGGCAAGGGCCTTTCCATCGCCGCTGTTGTCGTGAACGTCATTGCCCTTATCATCGTCGTCGCGTCGCAGAGCGCATACAGCGCCGCAATCGAGGAGGCAACCTCCACGAACACCCCCGCCGCAGCGTCCACGCAGTCTTCAGCCTCTTCGACCGCCGCAGCTAGCTCTTCCGCAAGTGCAAGCTCCGCAAGCAGCAGCGTACCCAAGGAATACACCTCCGCGCTCTCCAAAGCCAAGACTTATTCCAGCACGATGCATATGTCCAAGCAGGGTATTTACAATCAGCTCACCTCTTCGGCCGAGCAGTTCTCCAGCGAGGCAGCCCAATACGCAATCGACAACATCGAAGCCGATTGGAACGCAAACGCCCTCGCAAAGGCGAAGACCTATCAGAAGCAGATGGATATGTCCCCCGGAGCCATTCACGACCAGCTTGTCTCTTCAGCAGAAGGATTCACCGAGGACGAAGCGAATTACGCCATCGAGCACCTGGAAAAATAAGCCAAGCGTCATCACGCATTCCTTAAAGAACAGGCGGCTCTCGCCACCATTGCCGGGAGCCGCTTACTTGTCTAAGTCCACGAAACTTAAGAATCCCTTATTATTAGACGGAACAAACACCTATCCCAGAAGGACGTCGTGAACGAACCGCTAACAGAAGAACTGCTCGACGAACTGCTTGACGCCCCAAGCCCAGCGACATTCGCCAGCAAGCACGACATCGGCAGCCTGTCGCTCTCCGATTACCTTCAGCACCTTTTGGACGAGAAGCAACTGAAGCGCCCGAATGTGATTCGCGACGCAGGGCTGAACAGCACGTTCGGCTACCAAATATTCACGGGCGCCCGAAAGCCATCTCGCGACAAGCTTCTGCAAATAGCGTTCGCAATGAAACTGGATCTTAAAGAGACCAATCGACTTCTGCAAGCAGGCGGATGGCGAGCCCTCTACTGCAAGGATCGCCGCGACGCGATCATCATCTTCTGCACCTCTCACCACGCCGACCTGCGAAAAACGGACGAGCAGCTCTATCATTTCGGGGAAGACACCATTTGCCAAAAAGATTAAGAGGGCTCAGCCGCATGAGCAACAGCACCTCGCTGCGCCGCAAGGTCGCGAGCCACTGATATCATGACCACCATGGACAATGAACTCGAACAACTGATGAGAGACTTTGATAACGGAGGATTCCGCGTCGACGCGCTGCTTAAAGACGGCGAACACGAGCGCACTGAACGCGTGTACTGGACGAAATCTGGCGCCGATCAGGGCCCGTTCATTCGCAAAGTCATCAAGCTCGATTCAGGCCTGGGCGGTGCTTACGAAGATGTTTTCGCAGCTCAAAACTCAGGTGTTGTCTTTCGCCATCTGCCCCACATCTTCGATTGCCGTCGCGACGGCGACAGCCTTGTCGTGATCATGGAGCATCTCTCGGGTCGCACACTCGAAGATGAGGTTCGCAATGCGGAAAACAGGCGCGATCTTGTCTGTCGCCTATTCCCGCAGATCTGCGACGCCGCCACCGAGCTTCACGAATCTTTGGGCAAACCAGTGATCCATCGCGACATCAAACCGTCCAACATCATGGTCACCTGGGATAACGTTTATCTCATCGATATTGGTATCGCTCGAAGCTTTTCCGAAGAAGCCACCGCAGACACTCGGCAATTCGGCACGCGCTCCTATGCGCCGCCCGAGCAATTCGGCTACAAGCAAACCGACGTGCGAAGCGACGTGTATGCACTGGGCATGCTGCTGTACTTCATGCTTACGGGAGAAACGCCCGATCCCATGCTTGCAGCCACAGGTTTCGCCGACCGCGATGTCCCCTCTTCGCTTAAGAAGGTTCTGAACAGAGCGACAGAATTCGACCCTGCGAATCGCTATCGAAGCGCAGCCGAGCTTCGCAACGCGTTCGCCAAAGCGGCGAGAATCAAACCAACGGAAAGCAACTCAGACTCAACGAGCCGTGCGCCCGAGATAAAGTCAAGCGACAAAACCAACCCCGCGATAGTGCGGCGAGGCTTGCTTTCGCACATTCCCCGATCCGTTGGATTGGCCTGGGACATCATATCGCTCGCCTATTGCGCGCTTGTCTTTGCCGTCTGCGTGGCCAACACCTTCAACCCTGGTAACACCGCGAGCGCATTCCTTTCTTTTGACGAGCGTCTTATATCTAACCTAGCGGTAAGCCTTTTCTTGATCGTACCCGTGTTCCTTGTCTGCGACCGACGACCGCTGCATAAATGGTTCCCTAAGCTTAAGAGAGCATCGATACCCAAGCAAAGCCTGATCGCTCTTTCAATTATCGCGGGCATAGCGCTCTTCCTAATGATCTACCTGCAAGTCGTCGGCTACCAACCACTTTAAGCAGCGTGCGGGTCGGCTTCAGCAAGATCGCTCTGCAAGACCCCTGATCGAGCTCTTCGTAATCACTGCGGCTCGCGCCCTATTCCCTACAGCCGCGCTTGCACACCCAAAGCAAACGAAAAAAAGGGTTCGCAGCATAAGCTGCGAACCCTTTGTGCATCCGAAGATGTTTGCGGTTTGCGAGACCGCGAAGGCCTGATGTTAGTCGAGGCTCTCGACGCAGTGAGCCATGGTGCCCTCGGGGACCTTAGCACCCTCAACCTCGCGAGCGAACTTCTCGAAGTCGGAGGAAGCAGCACCGGGCATCTTGAACTCGGCGGGAACGACGCGCTCGACCGGAACCTCTTCCTGAGCAGGAAGCTGGGGGATCCACTCGTAAGGAATACGATAGGCGCGATACAGCAGAGCCATGCCAACCTCGGGGTACAGATACTCCCAAACGATTTCCTTCTCGGGGGTAACCTCGCGGATGGTGGCGGAGCAGCCCTCGCAGATCAGCGTGTTGCCGTTGGGCAGACGCTGAGCGTCGGAGGTCAGCGGGCTGTAGTGGTAGTTGGCGTTGAAGTTGAAGTCGCCGTCCATGACGTGCGGCTCACCGTCGTACTCCCAAACGATCTCAAGCGTGGTGGGATCGAACTCGACGATACGAGAGTAGTCGCGGCGGGTAACCTTGACGCCGGTCTTGGAGAACTGGTTCGGTGCGCCGTAGCCAGCCCAGCCGCCGTTGTCGTAGACCATGACATGGCCCTCGCCCGGCAGACCCTTGGGGATCATGTGGGTGTGGTGCGGGCCGACGATGGTGCCGAACATACGGAGCTCGGGGGTCTCGGTGAAGTCGGGGCCGACGCGCCAGACAACCTCGCCGGTCTCATGGGAGACGATCCACATGATGTTGGCCTCGCGGGAGTCCATGATGATGTTCTCGGGGTTGAAGCGCTCGTCGCCCTCGTCGAACCAGTGGTTCGGGCCCAGGTAAGAGGCGCAGTTCACGTGGAAGATGTCGCCCTGACCCTCGGGACCAGCATGCTGGGTGTTGGGGTTGCGGAACATTGCGTTCTTGGCGGTTTCGTCAAGACCGAACTCGTTGAAGTGGTCGAGCATGTTCCACTCCCAGAGGATGTTGCCCTCACGGTCGATCTCAATCAGACGATCCTCGAGCAGCAGCTGCGGAGAGATCTTGGGCTTGCGCACGTCGTTGTGCGTAAGGAGCAGCATCTTGTCGAAGTTGGGATCGGGATCCATGCCCGGGACCCAGTAACCAACGGGGTTGCCGGAAACCTGGTAGTCATGATGCTGGCGAGCGCTCCAGTAAGGATCGCCATCGTCGACAACTTCCTGGTTCTTGTTGAAGGTCCACTCGACGTTACCATCGATATCGATCATGGTAAGGTCGCCCATGTCCTGGTAACCGAAAGCAGCACCACGAGGAGCGCGAGTAACGATTACATGGCCGCCGGGAAGAACGCGGGGCGGGAAGCCATTAACGTCCTTGTAAAAACGAACGATCTCGCCGTTCATGTTGATGATAGCGACGCCCTTGCCAGGTGCGGTGAAAACGGTATAGCCGTTCTGGCACCTTTCCGGATCGTAAATGGTGGTGCCAGTAGGATAAATAGTCGGCCTACCCATAGTGCACTCCCTTTCCCTAAAGCGATTAATATTGTTGTGGCGGACTCTCCACCGCCCATTACACCTCAATAATACTCGAGCCAAATCTTATTTTTCATAGGGATAACCGATGGCAGTGCAGCCGCCATCATAGGAAAAATCGATTTGCAATATCTGGCAGACGTGCTTTGTCGAAGCTAAGGAATCTAGTCGAAACCCTGCCGAACCCAATGCTTCGACACCGTCGGTTCGTCTGGTTTTCAATTCGTTCTCACATAGATATAGGTTGATGAAAAAGAAACGCCAGGCCGATTCAGCCTGGCGTTTCAGTCAATTGAACTGCAATTATACGAAGCTCTACTGACAGTCGGGGCATAATCCCTCGAACACGACGAAGTGTCCCGAAATCTGATAGCCCGATTCCTGTTGAGCGATTTCGTCGAGCGAGGAATCGTAATCCATGATGGCATCAGCCATACAACCGCAGTTGGTGCAAACGACATGGCTATGGTCGTCGGTTCGGAAATCGTAATGATTTCCACCGGGCGCCCGAACTGATAGGATCTCGCCGCTGTCGGCAAGCAGATTCAAGTTGCGATACACCGTGCCCATGCTGACCTTGGGGTCGCGCTCGTGAACATATTCGAACACCTGATTTGCATTCGGATGGTTGTGAAGCGATTTAACCGCGTTCAACACCAGTTCGCGCTGGTGCGTGTTTCGGCGAAGAACCATGAGCGTGCCTTTCTTTGAATGCCACCAGGGAGACAGCAAGCTGCTGAACCGTCGTAGATTACTGTACAGTATAGCAAAATTGTCAGTAATGGGAATTGTTCTTAGTAAAGAAAAGATAACCAAGTGCAACTGAACAGGCGAACGGGACGGGTTAATTCAACGGGTGCCCAACACTGCTCAGACAAGGGGCGCAGCACTTTCTCTCGCGAATCCATCAACCCGTCAAATGGCTCCGCGACCATGCTAAACTTCCCTCAACTACACGACCGAAAGGGCGGACGCGATGACCCAGCCTAGCAACAACAACGAGAACATTTACGACGTAGCAATTATCGGCGGCGGACCCGCTGGATTAACAGCGGCGATCTACCTAGGCCGCGCCCGCTATCGCGTATTGGTCATCGAGAAGGAGCGTTTCGGCGGCCAAATGGCAACCACAACCGAAATCGCCAACTACCCTGGCATCGTCAACGCATCGGGCGAGCAGCTCGCACGCACTATGTTCGATCAAGCCGCATCGTTCGGCGCAGAGTTCCTTGCCGCCAAGGCAACCGCGCTCGACATGAACGAGCCAGTGAAGACGGTTCATACCGATAAGGGCGACTTCCATTGCCTTGCCGTTCTGCTGGCAACCGGAGCAGCTCCCCGCCGCATCGGGTTCGGCGGCGAGGATGATTTCGTGGGCCGCGGCGTCTCGTACTGCGCAACCTGCGATGGCGCCCTGTTCGCTGGAAAAGAAGTGCTGGTTATCGGCGGCGGCTACCAGGCTGCCGAGGAATCCATCTTCCTGGCCAAGTACGCCAAGAAAGTCACCGTCATCATGCGAAAAGGCGACTTCAGTTGCGCGAAATCGATTGCCGAGGCCGCCTGGAAGCACCCAAAGATTGAGGTCTTCCCCAGCACGCGCGTCACGCGCATCACGGGCGATATTGCCATCCGTGCTGCCGTTCTGGAAGATACTATCACCAAGGGCCGCGAAACCTGGCGCCCCGAAAACCCCGATGAATCATTCGGCGTGTTCGTGTTGGCAGGAAGAAAGCCCGCAACCACGCTGATCAAAGGCTTGGCTGAATGCGATGAAGACGGCTCCTTGTTAGTAAACGAGCACTCAGAAACATCGTGCCCCGGCCTTTTCGCGGCAGGCGACGTATGCAAAAAGGAGCTTCGCCAGGTGGCAACCGCCGTCGGCCAGGCAGCCGCTTGCGCCACCCAGCTGGAACGGTTCCTTGAGGATGCGCGCAAAACAACGGGCATCACGCCAAAACAACCGCCGAAGAACGGACGCACTACCTCCGTTGTGGTATCCGAGTGCCAAACCGCAGTAGGCTCCGACAATGCCAAGAACAGCCTTCTTACTGCCGAAATGCGCGAAACCCTGGCCAACGCAGCCCAGCAAATGAAAAGCAAACTGGTGCTTAAGGTTTCACTAGACGAGCGCCCGGTTTCGAAGAGGCTCCGCGAATTAATGAACGAGCTGGACGCCTGTTTCGACCCCGTCGCCGTTGAAATAGAAGAGAATCCTTCAGCACAGACGCTTCCGCGCGTCGACATATGCCGCGAAAACGGTGCCTGGACAGGACTTGCGTTCCACGGTGCACCCCTTGGACACGAGCTCGAGCCCTTCGTTGAGAGTCTGATCAGCGCTGCAAACAAAAGCGATTCACTAGATGAAGCGGACAAGCAACGCATCTTGAGCATCGAAGGCCCCATGCGCCTGCAGGTTGCTGCGGGCCTTGACTGCCTTCGCTGCCGCAACACCATCATCCCGGTCGAGCAGGTTGCCTCGCTGAACGACAACGTTACCGCCGAGATTTACGACATTGCTCACTTCCCTGCCCTGCAGGAGCGCTACAACATCATGAGCGTGCCGTGCCTGATCGTGAACGACGGCGAGATCGTAAAGCCCGGCGGCACGGTTAACTCGATGTCCGACCTGCTAGCGCTCATCTCGTAGCGGAATCGCCCGCCCCTCAAGGGCGGCTAGGGGGAATCTTTGCTGAGCAGATTCCGACTGGATGCTCAACGGGAGGCGAGCGCTGTCTGAGCGAACGAAGTGAGCGAGTTTGCGAGCCTTTGGGCATCAAGTTGGAATCACGCATGCGAAGCCGGTTCGCCCGTCGCCCTTGAGTGGCGAAACGAAAGTGAAGCAGGCTCACTGTCGGCCATCGACGGGGCAATCCAATTCACCCGCCACCCCGACAAAGCGAAAAGCCGCTATTTGATAACGCTGAAGCTACTGGCCTGACCGGCCTTCTCGCGCCTGTTCACCGTTAGCGTAACAAGCATGCCCACGACAATGGGGAAATAGAACGTCAAGAAACGCCAAATGAACGTGGAAAGGGCAACCAGAGACGCGTTCGGATAAATGGCGCCGAAGAACAGCGCGTAACTGGTTTCGGCAGCGCCCATGGCGCCTGGCGTGGGAACGAACGACGAGATCATGTACACGAACGCCTGGCACGAGATAACGGTGAGGTAATCGCCGTTGCAGCCAAGACCGCGCATGATGACGTAACTGATGGTGAAGTACTCAAGCAGCTGGAAGAAGGTGACGCCCATGCTCTTAAAGAACAGTTTCGGCTTCTTGAACAGGTAATGCATTTCGGCGTAAGCATCATCAACGGTCTTGGTGGTGTCGTCGATCTTAGCCTCAGGATCTTTCACGATGTGCATTTTCGCACCAAGATTGAACCCGAAACGCACCAGCTTCAAAATACCACTGCGCCAAAATGCAACAGCCAGCAGCATGGCCAGCAAGCCCAATCCGCCAACGAACCCGATGACAACCAACACCATAAGCGCTGAGTTCTCTTCCATGAAGTAATGGAAGCGGAACAAAAGCACGAGCGCGCAAAACGTGCTGGTTGCGACTTGGTACGTGACGAAACGGCACAGCAACATGGGCATGCTTTTAGAAAGCGGCATACCGAAACGGCTGTAGTAATACGCCTGGAAGGGCTGACCGCCGCTGGACAGTGGCGTGATGCAGTTGAAGTACTGGCCGATTACCGTGCACGTGAACGTTTTCGAGAACTTGAACTTGGGAAACGTATCGGAAGAGAAGATCTGCATGCACACGGATTCAAGCACCCAGTAGCCAACCACCATGGCCACGCTCAGCAGCAGCCATTGCCACTGCATGGTGGAAAGCGCGTCGGCAAGGTCCTCGCCTTCGCCGGCGAACACCAAGTAGCCAATCAGCATGCCGAAGGCGAAAATGCACAGCACCATGTTCAGGAATCGGCCCTTCACATGGGGGCGCTCCATAGCCGTCTCGGGCGCGATCTCGTTCAAGAGATTGGGCTCTAGAAGGACGTCCTCTGTTTTTTTCTGATTGGAATCGGGCATGTCTGCTTCTAATCGACGGCTCGTTACGCGTACTTGAAGATCTTAGCACCAACGTTGTAGCCGAACTTCGCGACTGCGCGACCAAATGCCGTCTTCCTGTAAACAAGTCCGGCAAAGGTGGCGTGAAGCCTTCGGTACAAAACGGGGTCGGTTGATTTCAGATACGCCCACAGCTCATCGTTGGCAGCAATGGACTCGGGAGTGTTTATCTGGAACAAATGAATGGACGAAACGGTCATCATCGCCGAGAGGTAGCGCAAGCTGCAGCTGGCAAGGCGCGGGCTAATAGCCTGCAGTCCGGCATAGTCGAAGCCGTCAATGGCAAGATGCGTTGCGTGGATCTGCTCGTTGATGTGCTTCTTCAGCACGGCAGGCTCAACCGATTGCCCCTCGCGGCCGATGGTGTACCAATACAGATCGCAATCGTGGTAGTACAGCGTTTTCACGAAACGCAGCGGCTTAAGCATAAGAAGGCTGTCCATGTACGACTCGCCTTCGGGAAGCACCAGACCGCTTTCGCGCACGACACTGGTGCGATAAATCATGCTGTGAATCATGAGATACTGGTCGATTTTCGGTTGGGAAAGATCATCCCAGGTCACAACCTTATCATGGGGGATGAGCTTGCGATACTGAATGGTATGGCGCGCGTCTTCCTCAACCTGGTTGTACACATAGTTGACCACGAACAGATCGACCAACGAGTTAGCCGCATCAAGCTCTGCCAGCTTCGCAAGAACCTCTTTCAGAACCGCCGGATCAAGCCAGTCGTCAGAGTCGACAACATAGAAATACTCGCCTTTGGCAAGCTCCAGAGCATGGTTGATAACGCCGCCCCAGTTACGGTTTTGCTGGTCAACGGCCACAATGACATCGGGGTATTTCTGCTGATAAGCGCGAGCAACCTCAAGTGTGTTGTCTTTGGAGCCATCGTTGACGACAAGAACTTCCAATGCGCTGCCAGCATCGACCAGGGTATCCAGGCACTGATGCAAAAACGAACCCGCATTGTAAGCAGGCACGGCAAGCGTGAGAAGTTTGCGATCGGGCATATCTCGTCGTTTCGGTCGGTGACAGGGCCGCCGAGCGCACAGCACGCACTCGGTCGTAAATATCCATATTAACGCAGTCGCCAACCTAATTCCCACCGATCGCCCCACTGCGCATAATCTACGATCCCCAGCAACGTCTGTCGGAATTGCCATCAGATCAGCCGCGCAAGATGCGGTTCGTTTATGGAGCGAACCGCAATTCTCTAGAGAGATAGTTTTATTTGTGAAACCCTTAGCAGCGGAGATTCCCTGCCAGCTTGTCAACAAGCGAAATGGGCCGCTTATCAGAAAGAACGACTAATGAAGGAAATCAAGAACGAGAACATCGAAACCATCGGCAACGCCGACGCCCCAACCACCGAAAGCAAGGGCCTGGGCGCCTGGCTTTCCTGCGATCAACCCCGCCTTGGCGCAATAGGAACCCTTGCGCTGCTGGTAATCGCATCGCTTCTTACGCCTTTGGCGCTTGACATGTACACCCCGGCCATCCCGCACATGGTTCAGTACCTGAACACCGATGCGGCTGCCGTGAACCTCACTCTTGTAGGCTTCTTCGCCTTCAACGCCATCGGCCTGCTGCTTTTCGGCACGATGAGCGACAAATACGGACGCAAGCCCGTGCTTCTTGCCGGCGCCGGCGCCTATACCCTGGGCAGCGCGCTTTGCGCTATCGCCCCCACCATCGAATTCCTTATCGCAATGCGCGTCGTTCAGGCGCTGGGCGCCGGCGCCGTGGGCGCAATCGGCACCGCTGTGGTCAAAGACGCATTCAAACCCGCCTACCGCGAGAAGGTCCTGTCTGTCGTTCAGGTCATGTTCGTCGTCGGTCCCGTGTTCGCCCCCGTCATCGGCTCGTTGCTGTTGCAAGTCCTTGACTGGCGCGGCATCTTCGTCACGCTGACCGTGATCGGCGTCCTTATTCTTGCCATGGGCCTGATGTTCTCGGAATCGCTTCCGAAGAACCAGCGCACGCGCGACAACATCCTGCCCACCATCGGCCACCTTACCTGGGTGCTGAAAAGCAAGCCGTTCGTGCTGTTCCTGCTGACCATGGCGATGTTCAACCTACCATTCATGGCGTACATCGCCGTCGGTTCGTACATTTACATCGATGCATTCGGCCTGTCCGAGCTGGGATACAGCGCATTTTTCGCCGTTGGTGCCGTAGCGGGCAGCGTCGGCCCGTTCATCTGGCTTTTCGTTCAGAAGTTCATGAGCGCGAAAACATTCACCACCGTGCTTTTGGCCGTCAGCGTTGCTGCAGGTTTCGCTCTTATGGCGTTCGGCGGCATTTCGGAATACACGTTCTGCGGCTTGTTCTTGCTGTTCATTCTTGCGGAATCATGCGCACGCCCGTACAGCACCAACATCCTGCTGAACCAGCACGACGGCGAGACCGGCGCCGCAAGCTCGGTGATCAACTTCACGCACACGGTATTCGGCTGCTTCGGCATGCTGCTGGCTGTGCTCCCCTGGCCGAATTACATGTTCGGCGTGGGCGCGATCATCGTGATCTCCACCGCCATCGCGTTCGTATTCTGGGCTTTCATCCTGAAAGGCACCGTTGTTGTGCGAGGGCTTAACGACTAGCGCAAAAGCACAACGAACCCGCAACCGGCACCACCACGCGGCACACGCATCCGCGAACCAGCTCGTCGCGCAAGGCGGCGCTTGCTATTGATGCTCGTGGCGCTCGCTCAGAACCTTCATTCCCTCAACGTAAACGAAGTCGGTGATGCCACGTTTCGACGTGGCTCCCGTCTTCTCCAAAATATGCTTGATATGCGTGCGCACGGTGTTCTCGGAGATATAGAACTCGTTGGCGATGAACGACGCACTGCGCCCCAGCACCAGGTACGGCAACAGTTCGGCTTCGCGACGCGACAGGCCGAACTTCTCGCTGACAGCCTCCGAGGCGCGCCAAACGAATGTCGAGCTCAACTGAACGCCACCGGGAGCTACGCCTTCTTTCGCACTGCCGCTCACCTGCGGCGCAACCTGCAGCTCGGGGTCCCTCGTAGCTTGCGTTCCGTTTTCTGCCCGCCTTACGTCGGCCGACGCCGCCAGCGCTTCCGCATATTTCTCACGGGCAATGGCAGCCTTGCTGTGGCGGTCTTCAGCTTCGCGGGCGCCCTTGTTGGACATAAGGCCCCACACGATGATGGCGCCCACGGCCATAGCCGAGAACATCGACGACGACAATCCGAAGCTGATGGAAAGCTCGTTGACGAAGTACGCGATAGTGACACCAGCCAGCCTAAATAGAAGGAACACCGAGCGGGCAATGGCTCCGACGATGACGCCGCTTACGCGTTCGTCATACGAAACCGTGACCACCATGATCCAAACAAGGATCTCCAAAATAGTGAAACCGGAGTCCATGACGCTGCCAACGAACAGCGGGCCTTCGACGAAAAACAGCGGGAACAACGCGCACGACAAAACGATGACAGGGGCGGCCACCTTGTACACCAGGTCAACGTCCATCCGCTTGCGCGCCAAGATAGTGAACAGGAACAGCAGGAAACCCACTACAGCGGAAATAGCTAAAGGAACGCGGTGCGTTTCCTCGACCGATGCCAGAGCGATCAGGGACGACTCCCAAAGATACCCGAACAAGAAGCTGAACAGCGCCGATGCGACCAAGATGTCGGCCATTTTATGGACCGCGACGGAAAGCCCCTCGCGGTGGTCCACCATTTCGCGGCACTCATCCTGACTTTGGCACCGAAGAAGCAAAACCCACGAAATCGCAGGCAAAAACGCCATGTAGGCAAAGTCGGGCAAGATCGTGATCCTATTCAAAAGGCCCACGAAGAAGTAAAGCCCCACGGTTAGAACGAACGTCAACGCAAGCGCCATTAACTCGGCCGTCGTCTCGCCCATCAAGAACCTCCGCGGCTGGGCATTCGTCCTTTGCTTCCTGTGCATTGGCATGACCACCCGCTTCAAGGATCTTGCCGCTACCGGCTGGAAGCCCGTCGCCGCATTCACCGCTGGCGTTGTCGTGAACGTCGCACTCGGCTTCCTGTTCTCGACCGTCATCCTGAACGACTACTGGACGGCCGTCGGCATGTAATCAACTTTGGTCGCTAAAGCCGCCGAAAACGAAGTTTGATCCACAAGCGTTCGACTAGGCAATCGGGGCGCAGGCCCGCTCATAGAGCTTGCGCCCCGCTATTCAATCGCACGATTTAGTTGCAAGCGGGACACGATGGGCTTGGATAACGTCCGTCGATCCCGACCGGTTCCTTCCCCTTCACAACATCTCCCTCCCGAATAGGATCGACCCGAGAACGCGTTTCTCGCTTGCAACCGCAATCGAATCGAGGTTAGGAACGAACATGCTCGCAATCGGAAAGAACGTTAAAGAGACCTGCATTCAAGAAGCCTGCTTCTTCCTTCCGTTTTTCGAATCGGGCGAGTGGCGCACCAAAGACAAGTCGCCCTGGCAGAAGTTCGTGAAGCAGGACGTTAATGCGCAAACCGTTCGCTACCTCGCCGAATACACGAACAACCGCATGACGCGCAGCGCCGCGATCATCGACTTCCTTACCGAGCTTCACGACGATTGGGAGATTTCGCCCCGCAAGGACGGCGTGTTCATGGAAACGGCCACGATGAGCGCCGAGGACATTCTCCCGAAACTTGAAGCCGCTGGCTTCAACGGATCCGACTTCGTGCTGTACACCGAGTACACTCGGAAGCGGGGAATGCTGTAACCACCGCACGTTTGCATGCGAGCTGCCCCAAATAGCTAGTAGCTCCACAAAAACGAGAAGCCCAGGCTGGCGTTCTCCCACTCCTACACAGCCTGCGGATTCCTTCCTCATAGGGGCGCGACGTCAATCCCTTGTCGGGCGTCGCGCCCTCTTCGTTTTACCCCTTCTTCGTTGTTTGGAGCCGAAATAGGCTTATAGCGCAAAATGCGCGTTTTGCTCAGGGGCATCGGCGCAGGTCAATGCCCCTTTCCCGTTCATTTGAATTCGTGCGGTTTTCTGTGCGATTATCTGGACGTTCACAAAAAGTTGCTTGACTAAGACGGTTCACGAGTTAGCATAGGCTAATAAGAAACGAGAGCGTATTAGGAGCAACCATGCCGTACATCGCAGGAATGAGCCTGGGTAGCTGGATTCTTATCATAGCCATTGCGATCTGGGCCTTCATCGCCATCAAATGCTATTTCTTCGGCGGATTCAAAAAGCACGGTGAGGGCAGCAGGCCACACGTCGGTTCGTGCTGCGGCGGAGGCGACCAAGCCTACGTCCAAAACCCCTGCGCCGGCTGTGCCAAGCGTAACGGATGCCATTCCGAAGCCACCGATAAAAACGCCGTCGCGCCCATCATCAAGGAAGCGAAATAGCGCGAAAGAAGCGACCCGAATAATCGGGTCGCTTTTCTGTTGACGGAGGGCAAGAGGCTCCCATTGACTTCGTACGTCTGTTCGCATAGTATAAACGAACAGACGTACGAAGTTTGGAAGCTCTCATGGATTTGGTTGAAAAGCTCGACATACTCGCCGACGCGGCGAAATACGACGTGGCATGCACCTCGTCCGGTTTGTCGCGCGGCTCGAAGAAAGGTCAGCTGGGCAACTCCATGGGCGCGGGTTGCTGCCATAGTTTCACGCCAGATGGCCGTTGCATCACGCTTCTGAAAGTGCTCCAAAGCAACGTCTGCATTTACGATTGCGCCTACTGCGTCAGCCGTGCAAGCAACGACGTCCGTCGCGCCACGTTCACCCCTGAAGAACTTGCCGACCTTACCATCGGGTTCTATCGCCGTAACTATATTGAAGGGCTGTTCTTAAGCTCGGGGGTCATTCGCAACCCCGACTACACCACCGAGCTCATGATCAGAACGCTCAAGCTTCTGCGCGAACAGCACGGCCTCCGTGGCTACATCCATGCCAAAACCGTCCCCGGCACGTCGCCCGAACTTGTCGATCAGCTTGGGCATTTGGCCGATAGGCTTAGCGTGAACCTCGAGCTCCCCAGTCAAAAAAGCCTTGCGCTGCTCTGCCCCCAAAAGAACAAGCAGCAACTTATACAGCCTATGCGCCAGATCCGTGACAACATCGCGCAAGACACCGAATCACGCGGACTCGCCCGAAGGAAAAACACCTACGTTCCCTCGCAGCGTCCCAAAACGCGCTCGAGGGCTTTTGCGCCAGCCGGTCAATCAACCCAGATGATCATCGGCGCAACGCCCGAATCCGACTTCCAGATACTCAACCTATCGCAAGCCTTATACAAATCGCTCGCACTTAAGCGCGTGTTCTTCAGCGCCTACTTGCCCGTCAGCGGCGATGAGCGCCTGCCGCAAAACCATGCGGTTCAGCTCAACCGCGAACATCGACTGTACCAAGCCGATTGGCTATTGCGCTTCTATCAGTTCGACGTGTCGGAAATCATCAGTCAAGATGCGCCCAACCTCGAGCTTGACCTCGACCCTAAGGCCGGGTGGGCTATCAACCACTTGGACGTCTTCCCCGTTGAGGTGAACACCGCCCCGCTCGAGCTGCTCTTGCGTGTGCCAGGCATTGGCCCGCGAGGGGCGCGCCTTATCATTCGCGCGCGCCGAACCAATTGTCTGCGCGAAAATGAGCTCCGCAAACTTGGCATCGCTTATAAACGAGCGCGCTATTTCATTACGTGCAACGGCAAGTACATGGGCGCTGGCGTGCAATTCGACCCCGCCACCATACGCGCGCAAATCGCGGAACCTATAGACGGCGGAAAACACGGCGCTCGCGCCGCGAAAACGCTTCCCGGGCAAATGAGCCTGTTTGGAGACGAGGTTGGTCGTGCAAGCATCGGCGTCGGTGACAAACGTAACGAGCAGCAAACGGCCTTGCCCAACCAGCAAAACGCCTCGCAAGCGCAGCCCGCGCTTCCCCAAGCAACACCCATCGACGGGCTATTCGGTTGGCAAAACGCCCTCCAAGGGCCGAACCGCGAAAAGGTGCCTGCATGAGCAAGGGAAATGGAGCGCCGAACGGTCTTCCCATCAGCAATATCGCCTATGTCTACGACGGGTCAACCGAGGGGTTGCTATCGGCCGTGTTCCTTGCGTACGCAAATCACGAAAACCCGCAAGACATCATCCGCGAGGGGGCTTTTCAGCTACGCCTTGACCAAAGCGTGGTTTACGTCGAAACCAACGCACAGCATGCCGAGCGTGTTCGCAAAGGGGTCATTCGCAAATCAAACCAAAAAGCGTGGGAGATCATCCTTGACGCGTCGCTTTCCGACGAGCCCCAGGCCGGAACGGCTATCTACCGGCTTATTCACCTTATCATGAGCCGCCCTGTCGAGCAAAATGCACACATTCGAAACGAGCTGACGGACCCCGTTGTCGGCCCCGTTCTGAAACTGCACCACGCAGTACGCAACGAACGTCATTTCATACAAGAGCTCCTGCGGTTCGAGCACTTCGATAACGACCTTTGGTTTGCCAAATGCAACCCCAACGCAAACGTGGTCCCTCTTCTGATGGACTGGTTCTCGGCCCGCTTCAATACCCAACAGTTCGTCATCTACGACGAGGTTCACAATATCGCGGGCATCTACGATGGGGAAAGCTGGGTTCTGGCCGAAATAAACGAGCTTGATCTTCCCGCGCACTCCAGCGACGAAGCCGTTATGCAAAGCGCCTGGAAGCGTTTCTACGACGCCGTCTCCATTCCTGCGCGTTATCACCCCGAGCTCCGTCGACAGCATATGCCTAAGCGTTTCTGGAAGAACATCCTTGAAGTGCGCGACGAAGCACCGCTGGCGGGCACGGGCCGCAACCTCCCGCAACCAAAGCCGCGGGCTTTAGAGGCTGCAGTCGAAAAAGCCGTGGCCGCACCCAAAAGGGCACGGCCACGAACAAATTCAATCGCTTAGCTTAAGCTCGGTTGTTACTTAACCTCAAGCTTGCCTTTCTCCTTGGGAGCCGGGCGGAACAGCATGTACAGAATGCCAGCCGCGCAGGCAATTGCCAAGAAGAAGCAGGCGTCAATGCTACCGCCAGCGGCCACACGGCCGAAGTTATAGAACATCAGCGCCACAACGTAGGCCCACAGCATCTCGTAGCCGATAGCTGCCCAGAACCACTTGCCAAAGCCGCCCATCTCGCGCTTGATGGCACCCATTGCAGCGAAGCACGGTGCGCACAACAGGTTGAACACCAGGAAGGAAAGGGCTGCCGCTGCGCCGAAGCCACCGGAGACTTCCTCCATGCTGGCGATAAGAGCCGTGGTCCAAGCGATGGTCGGATCGCCGCCGAACAGAACCGCCATGGTGCCAACCAGGTTCTCCTTGGCCATGAAGCCCGTGACAGTTGCCGCAGCGGATTCCCAGTTGCCCCAACCAAGCGGAGCGAAGATCCAGCAGAAGGCATTGCCGAACGCCGCCAACAGCGAGTTGTCCATCTCGGAAACCGCGCCGAACACGCCGTCCTCGAAACCGTAACCCGACAGGAACCAAACGATGATGGTTGCCAGAAGGATGATCGTGCCAGCCTTCTTGATGAACGCCCACGCACGCTCCCACATGCTGCGCAGCAGGTCAACGAAGCGCGGCATACGGTACTCGGGAAGCTCCATGATGTACGGAGTGGTCTCGCCCAGGAACGGCTTGGTCTTCTTCAGCATGATGCCCGAAACGACGATCGAGCCGATGCCCAGGAAGTACGCCATCGGGGCAACCCACCAAACGCCACCGAAGAACGCGGTGGAGATAAGAGCAATCGGAGGAAGCTTGGCCGAGCACGGCATGAACGTCGTAGTCATGATGGTCAGCTTACGCGAAGACTCCGACTCGATGGTACGGGAAGCCATGATGCCAGGAACGCCGCAACCAGTGCCGATGATCATCGGGATGAAGGTCTTGCCGGACAGGCCGAAGCGACGGAAGATGCGGTCAAGGATGAAGGTGACGCGAGCCATGTAGCCGCAGCCTTCAAGGATGGCCAGCAAGAAGAACAGCACCATGATCTGGGGCACGAAGCCAAGGACAGCGCCAACGCCGGCAATGATGCCGTTGATGACCAGGTCGCTCAGCCAATCAGGCGCGTCGATGGCGGTAAGGCCATCCTCAACCAGAACAGGGATGCCAGGAACCCAGGGGCCGTACTCGCTCGGGTCGGCCTCGGGAACCTCAAGGGCGGCCTGGAAGTCTTCCAGGGTCACCTCGTGCTCATCAACTTCGCCGGTCTCCTCGTCAACGATGTGGGTCTCGGCCACAAGATCGGCCGCATCCTCTTCGAACGCAGCGAGAGCAGCCTGGCCCTCATCGGAATCAAGGTCGCCTTCGGCATCCTCACCCAGGTACTCGGAAATAGCATCAACATCGATGCCAGCCTCTTCAGCATCAGTCAAGAACGCGCTGATATCGTTCTGGGCATCGTCGAAAGCGCCCGAGTCCTCGTCGAAGGCCTCGCGACCCTGGGAGGCAACGAACCAGCCGTCGCCGAACACGCCATCGTTCATCCAGTCGGTGAAGTAGCCGCCGACGGTGGAAATGGCCACGTAATAAACAAGGGTGATGATCACGGCGAAGATCGGCAGAGCCAAAATGCGGTTCGTGAGAACGCGGTCGATCTTCTCGGAAGTAGTCAAACCCTTGATAGAGCGCTTCTGCACGCTCGGCATGAAGTTCACGATGAACTTGTAACGCTCGTTGGTGATGATCGCGTCGGAATGATCATCGAACTCCGACTCAGCAGCGATGATGGTGTCGCTGCAGTTCACCTGGCCGCCGATCTTCTGCTCGGCAAGCTCGTCGCGCTCGAACAGCTTGATGGCGTCGTAGCGTTTCATCTTCTCGGGGACGGAAGCGGGAAGTTTCTCCTCGATCTGCTTCAGGTAAACCTCGACTTCCTGGCTGAAACGCGGCGGAATCGGCGCCTTGCCGCTGCGGGCCTCTTTGACCACGGCAGCGGTCACATCTTCAAGGCCATCGCCGTGAAGAGCCGAGATCTCAACAACCGGGACGTTCAGCCTGCGGCTAAGCTCCTCGGACTTGATGGTGTAGCCGCGCTTCTTAACGATGTCCATCTGATTGAGGGCCACGACCATGGGAAGGCCGAACTCCATCAGCTGGGTGGTGAGGTACAGGTTGCGTTCGAGGTTCGATGCGTCCACGATGTTCAGGATCGCATCTGCGTCGCCGCTTGCGAGGTAATCGCGCGCGATGACCTCTTCATTCGTGTAAGGCGAAAGCGAATAAATACCGGGAAGGTCGACGAACTCGACCTCCTTGTCGCCTTTGAGGGTACCCGTCTTGCGCTCGACCGTTACGCCCGGCCAGTTGCCGACATACTGATGGTTGCCGGTGAGCTGGTTGAACAACGTCGTCTTGCCCGAGTTAGGATTACCCACCAAAGCAATTTTCACTGACATATGCTTTGTGCTCCACTCTGCGCGAAATCGCGCCCAAATCTAATGATTTTGCTTGACGTTCAATACTTTCTTTCCGCATGCGCATCGTCCATGCGCCGCAGGGCTTCCACTGCAGCTTCGCACCGCAGCGCAAACCGTTAGATCTTCTCGACCTCGATGCCGCTCAGGTCAGACCTACGCAGCGAAAGGTGATAGCCGCGAACCGTCATGTCAACGGGGTCATCAAGCGGAGCCACCTTCGTGATGGTGATCTCGGCGCCGCGGGTGATGCCCATGTCCATGATGCGACGGCGCGTCTCACCCGTATCGTTCAGGCGGATGACGCGACCGGTCTCACCCGGCTTCAAATCGTTCAGAGTCATTTCGTTCCCTCCTCCCCTGTCCTTCAGGGTGCTGAACTTGCATTCAAGCCTCCTTCGAAATCCATCTGCTTCGAGGGAAGCTTGGGTAACGCGAAGTTAACTTTCGCGTTATTAACCGAGGATAACTTATATTGATCAAGAGATAAACGAGTAACGGTAGATTAACAGTTACCGTCACATTTCTTATATATTCCCAGTTGAAACTGTTGTTTCACGTAGTCTAACTTCTTTTCGTTTAGCTAATTTGTTTAGATAGTTCGAACTTTTCGATGCATCAACCGCCCCAATTCGCAAAATCCGAAAAGCCAGCCACTCTTCCCCATTTGCAAAAAGTTCCCGCTCACACTGAAAGCACCCGCTCTTCCCCACTTGAAATCGATTCGAGTAAAAAATCGTGCCTTCGACCCGCCAAGACGCGCAATCAACAAGCAGTGCGCTAGAATGAACGGGTTTGACACCCACCTAGGGTCGGCAAGCCGCCGAATCCCTCGAGCAATATTGAAAGGTTCCACGTCGTGGCAGATCAGAACAAGCAAGTAGCTACCACCGACGCGGCGGGCGCTCCTCGCGAGCACTTCGCCTCCCGCATCGGCTTCCTCCTCATCAGCGCGGGTTGCGCAATCGGACTGGGCAACGTCTGGCGCTTTCCCTACATCACCGGCCAATACGGCGGTGCCGCATTCGTCCTGATCTACCTGATCTTCCTGGTTATCCTGGGCCTGCCCGTCATGGTGATGGAGTTCGCCGTCGGCCGCGCAAGCCAAAAGTCCTCCGCAAAGGCGTTCGACATCCTGCAGCCCTCCCGCAAGTGGCACTGGTTCTCCTGGTGGGGATACATCGGTTGCATGATTTTGATGATGTTCTACACCACCGTTTGCGGCTGGATGCTCGCCTACATCCCCAAAATGGCTTCGGGCGAGTTCAATGGCGCGCAGGCTGAGTTTGCCGGCACCGCGTTCGGCAACATGCTGGCCGACCCGACCATGCTCATCGGCTGGATGCTGGCCGCCGTTGCCATCGGCTTCCTCATTTGCAGCCTTGGCCTGCAGAAAGGCGTCGAGCGCATCACTAAATGGATGATGGCCACCCTGTTCGTGGTCATGCTGATCCTGATGATCCGCGCGGTCACGCTTCCAGGCGCGGGCGAAGGCATTGCATTCTACTTGGTCCCCGACTTCAGCAAGCTGTTCACTAACGGCTGGTCCACCTTCGGCGAAGCGGTCTACGCCGCCATGGGCCAGGCGTTCTTCAGCCTGTCGCTGGGCATTGCCGCCATGGAGATCTTCGGCAGCTACATTGGCAAAGAGCGCAGCCTGACCGGCGAGGCCGTTTCGGTCACCATCCTGAACACCGTCGTCGCCATTCTGGCCGGCCTGATCATCTTCCCCGCCTGCTTCGCCTACGGCGTCAACCCCGACTCGGGCCCGTCGCTGGTGTTCGTCACCCTGCCCGTTGTTTTCGGCCAGATGCCCCTAGGCAACGTGTGGGGCGCGCTGTTCTTCGTGTTCATGAGCTTCGCGTCGCTGTCCACCGTCATTGCCGTGTTCGAGAACCTTATCAGCTGGACCATGGACAAGTGGGACATGCCCCGCAGCCGCGCTGTGGCCGTCAACGGCATTCTGGTTGTCGTGCTTAGCCTGCCGTGCGCACTGGGCTTCAACGTGCTTTCCGGCGTCACCCTGCCCGCCATCGGCGACATCCAGTCCATCGAGGACTTCATCGTTTCCAACAACATGCTTCCGCTGGGCAGCCTGGTCTTCCTGCTGTTCTGCGTTACCAAGCGCGGTTGGGGTTGGGAGAACTTCCTGGCCGAAGCCGACGCCGGCGAGGGCATCAAATTCCCGCGTTGGTCGCTTCCGTGGCTTAAATACGGCATTCCCACGTTGATCATCGTGATTTTCATCATGGGTTATGCGCCTAAACTCGCCGTCTGGTTTGGGATGGCGTAAAATCAATCCACTGTTTTCACGTCGGCGGGCGCGCTTTTTGAAAGCACGTCCGCCGCACTAGTTTATGGGGAGCAACATGAAACTACTCGAGGAGCGCATTCAAGCGGACGGCGTGGTTAAAGAAGGAAACGTCCTGAAGGTCGACAACTTCCTGAACCACCAGATGGACGCAAAACTGTTCAAGGAAATGGCCGAGCAATGGAAGGCCGATTTTGCCGGCGCTCCCATCAACAAGATCCTGACCATCGAGGCCAGCGGCATCGGCATCGCCGCCGTTGCGGCAAGCGTTTTCGAGGTGCCCGCCGTCTTCGCCAAGAAGGCCAAGAGCATCAACATCGACGGCTCGGTGTACTGCGTCGACGTCGAATCGTTCACCCATAAGAACATCTCGCAGGTCATCGTCTCCAAGAAGTACCTGGGCCCCGACGACCACGTCTTCATCATCGACGACTTCATGGCCAACGGCTGCGCCATGGGCGGCCTGATCGAGATCTGCAACATGGCAGGTGCCACCGTCGAGGGAATCGGCATCGCCATCGAGAAGGGCTTCCAGGGCGGCGGCGACAACCTGCGCCAGCGCGGCTACAAGGTTGACTCGCTTGCTATCGTCGAATCCATGGACCCTGCCACAGGCAAGATCGAGTTCCGCGCATGAGCAACAAAACCAATCTAAGGAAGCAGCTGGGAGACTATTACGGAAACGTCCCTGTCGCGCAGGCGCTTCCCTATGGCATCCAGCACGTTCTGGCCATGTTCGTATCGAACCTGGCTCCCATCGTCATCATTTGCGGAGCAGCCGGCCTTGGCACTGAAGACTCCGCGATGCTTATCCAAAACGCCATGATCGCCGCCGGCATCGGCACGCTCATCCAGCTATTCAGCGTTTGGCGCATCGGCGCCAAACTACCCATTGTCATGGGCCTAAGCTTCACGTTCGTCACCGTGCTATGTGGCGTTGCCGCCACCTACGGCATGGGCGCGGTTGTCGGCGCCGTCATCGTCGGCGGGTGCATCGAGGGCGTGCTGGGTTTGTTCGCCAAGTACTGGTACCGCTACATCGGCAGCATCGTGTCGGCCGTCGTGGTTGTCTCCATTGGCTTCTCGCTGCTTTCCACCGGCGCCGAGACGTTCGCCGGCGGCTCCAGCGCAGCCGACTTCGGTTCCTGGCAGAACCTGTTTCTGGGCACCGTTTCTCTTCTTGCGTGCCTTCTGTTCCAGCGCTTCGCTAAGGGCAGCTTGAAGCAGCTCTCCATTCTGTTCGGCCTGGTGTTCGGCTATATCGTGGCGCTGTTCATGGGCCGTGTGGATTTCAGCAGCTTCCAGAACCTGCAAGTTGTGTCGCTGCCTCATCTCATGCCCTTCGTGCCCGAGTTCCATGCGGGCGCCATCATCAGCATGACGCTGCTGTTCCTGGTTAGCGCCGCCGAGACCATCGGCGACACCGGCGCCATCGCGCGCATCGGCTTCGCGCGCAACCCGTCCGAGCGCGAGATTTCGGGCGCCGTTGCAGCCGACGGCTTCACCAGCGCGCTTGCAGGCGTCTTCGGTTGCTCGCCGCTTACTTCGTTCGCACAGAACATCGGCCTTATCGGCATGACGGGCGTCGTCAATCGCCGCGCCATCGCTTGCGGCGCAGCCGTGCTGATCGCGGCCGGCTTCGTCCCTGCTATCAGCGCCGTGTTCAGCTCGGTGCCCAGCGCCGTTCTTGGCGGCTGCACCATCATGATGTTCGGCACCATCGTCACCAGCGGTTTCCAAATGGTTGCCGCCGCCGGCTTCTCGCAGCGCAACATCACCATCGCGGCGACCTCGCTGGCTATCGGCATCGGCTTTTCGCAGATCAGCGTGATCTTCTCGGCCTTCCCTGAAATCGTGCAGAACATCTTCGTGGGCAACAGCATCGCTCTTACGTTCTTGGTTGCCCTGGTCATGAACCTGCTTATGCCTAAGGAAGCCACGCCTTCCGTAGTGGCCGACGGCACGCCCGAAGGCGAAGCTGATCGGTAGTAATCAGCAGGCGCTTTCGGCGCGACTGCCAAAACCCCATGCAAACGAAGCGGGATGAGCGAACGCTCATCCCGCTTTTTCATGCCTATGACTTGCGCGGCGGATCGATCGACTGCGCTTCAGGCGCTGCGCCCGATCGTCGCACACCCAGCCGCAAGCCGGTTCTTAAGCGTCGGCCCAAACAGACTCGGCAACCTCGCGCACCAGTTTCAGTTTCTTCCACTGATCCTCTTCTGAAAGGACGTTGCCCTCCTCTGTGGACGAGAAGCCGCACTGCGGCGACAGGCACAAACGGTCGAGATCGACAACCTTCGCGGCCTCGTAAATACGATCGCGAATAGGCGCTGCATCCTCGAGCCTCGGATCTTTGGTGGTGACTAGACCCAGAACCACGCGCTGATCGGTGTCCTTGGGCAGGAAACGCAAGGGGGTGAAGTCGCCCGAACGCTCGTCGTCGTACTCCAAGAAGAAGCCGTCGAAGCCACGAATACCCAGCAAGCGGCGAGCAACCGTTTCGTAGGTGCCCTCGTAAAGCCAATGGCTCATGAAATTGCCCTTGCACATATGCGTGGTGATGACCATGTCGGAAGGACGGCCCTCAAGCGCGGCCTCAGTGATGTCACCAAATACGTCGATAAGCCGATCAGGGTCGTAACCGCATGCGGTGATCCTGTCGCGGAAGCGCTTTGAGAACAAGGCGCCCCAGCTGGTGTCGTCAAGCTGCAGATAGCGGCAACCGGCATCGTAGAACGCCTTGATGGCATCCTGATAAACCTTGGCAAGCGCTTCGCGAAGCTCGTCTAAGTCGCGGTAAACAGGGCTCGCGGCGTACTGGGCCGACAGAACGACGGAGTCAAGCGTGACCATGTTCGGACCGGCGATGGTCTGCTTCACCGGAACATCGCCCGCGATTTCTTGCGTGCGCTTAAAGCCCTCAAGGAACGGGTGCGCCGGGTTGAACGAAAGCGGTTCGCTAACGTACGTGCTCTGCATCGTCTTCTTAACGCCGAAACCGTCGGTCTCGAAGTCGTACACCTCGATGCCGTTGAAGCCGGCCAGGAAGTCCAAGTGCCACCAACGACGACGGAACTCGCCATCGGTTACGGCATGCAAGCCCGCGGCCTTCTGACTTTCGATGAGCTTCGCAACCTCAACATCCTCGATGTCGCGCAGCTGGTCAAGGGTGATCTGACCCTGCGCATACTGCGCACGAGCGGTTTTGATGGCTTCGGGGCGAAGGAAACTACCCACGATGTCGTAGCGGAACGGAGCATTCAGCTTGTCCATATCGGTCCTTTCTAACGTCGGCGCCCACCGCATCCGGCGGCTTTTCGCCGTGATTTTCGCTGAAACCAGTATGGAGGGGTGTTCGGTTATTTCAAAATACTTAGTTTCGCACGCCCGTCATAACTTCCATCTATCCCTAAGTGGATTCCCGCACGCAAAGCATGCCAAACGCTGGTATCGCCCACCGCTTACGGTCTTATCGTCGGCAAAACCCGCGACCTGCGACAAACCATCAACAATGCGTGTACCATAAGCACTGCAAAAATTCAGGCAGCTGGATGCTTGTGCATCCGCATACATAACGGTCATCAAGGAATCGAGACTATGTTCACCGCAGACGACCTGCTTACCCAGAACGCCGCACGCGTTTACCGCAACCTTACCCCTTCCGAACTGGTTGAAAGCGCGCTCCAGCGCCAGGAAGGCGTCCTTTCCGACCGCGGTGCCCTTGTCGTGAAAACCGGCAAGTACACGGGCCGCGCCGCCAACGACAAATTCATCGTTGACGTTCCCAGCATTCACTCCGACGTAAACTGGGGCAGCGTCAACAAACCCATTTCGCAGGATAAGTTCAACGAGCTTTTCGAACGCGCCCTTCACTACCTTGAAGACAAAGACGTCTTCGTCTTCGACGGATTCGCCGGCGCCGATGCCGATTACGCCCGCGGTTTCCGCGTCATCAACGAGCTTGCCTCGCAGAATCTGTTCATTCACCAGCTCCTGCGCCGTCCCACGGACGACCAGCTCCAAGGCTTCGCACCCGACTACACCATCGTCGCCGTTCCGCACATGAAGGTGAACGGAGCTGCCGATGGCGTTAACAGCGAAGCCGCCATCCTCATCGATTTCGAGCAGCACAAGGTGCTCATCGCCGGCAGCGGCTATTCCGGCGAGATCAAGAAATCGGTGTTCACCATCATGAACTTCGAGCTGCCCAAGCAGGGCATCCTGCCCATGCACTGCAGCGCCAACGTCGGCGACAACGGCGACGCGGCCATCTTCTTCGGCCTGTCCGGCACGGGAAAGACCACCCTGTCCGCCGACCCCAACCGCCAGCTTATCGGCGACGACGAGCACGGCTGGGCCGACGACGCCGTCTTCAATTTCGAGGGCGGCTGCTACGCCAAGTGCATCAACCTTTCCGCCGAAGGCGAGCCCGAGATCTACAACGCCATCAAGTTCGGCGCCATGGTCGAGAACGTGGTCATCGACCCCGAAACCCGCGAGCTCGACTTCGACGACGATACCCTTGCCGTGAACACGCGCGTGGGCTACCCCATCGACTACATCCCCAACGCGCTGATCGAGGGCGTGGCACCCGTTCCCAAAACGGTCATCTTCCTGACCGCCGACGCGTTCGGCGTTATCCCGCCTATCTCGAAGCTCAGCATGGATCAGGCCATGTACTACTTCATCTCGGGCTTCACCAGCAAGGTTGCAGGCACCGAGCTTGGCATCACCGAGCCCGTCCCCACGTTCAGCACCTGCTTCGGCGAGCCGTTCATGCCCATGGAGCCCAGTGTTTACGCCCACATGCTGAAGGAGAAGGCCCTTGCCGCCGGCGCCAACGTTTATCTGGTGAACACCGGCTGGAACGGCACGGGCGAGCGCACCAAGCTGAAGTACACCCGCGCGATGGTCACCGCAGCGCTTTCAGGCGAGCTTGAGGAGGCCGAATTCGTTACCGATCCGCACTTCGGCGTTCAGGTTCCCACTTCCTGCCCCAACGTGCCCAGTGATATCCTTATCCCCGTGAACACATGGGAAGATAAAGCCGCTTACGAAGAATCGGCGCGCAAGCTGGTCGAGATGTTCCAGCACAACTTCTCCGAGAAGTACGCCCACATGCCCGAGGAAATCGTCGCTGCCGGGCCCACGGCGTAGAGCCGCAACACGCGAAAGGAGCGCGAAATGCGAAAGGAACACCTTATGGATAGGTCAACCCGCACCATGCGCAGCACGGGTGCTTGGTCCATCACCTTGGGTATCATCACCACCACTGTGGGGTTGTCCGTTGGCATTGGCTGCTGCGTCATCGGCGGCAAGCTGTTAAAGCAAGCGAAGCGCAACCCACGCTAAGCGGATCAGCGCGCAACGAAAGGTTCGCGCACCTGGTTTTCGCACAACGCGAAGGGGCGTCCCCAACGAATTGGGAACGCCCCTTCTTCATGCAACCATAAGCAAACCGTTCGCTCCGCCTACTCCGTCTCGATTACAGGAGCCGTCGGCACGCGGAAGCCAATCAGCCAGAACAAGAACACCGCGACGCACCCGAGAATCGCCCACACCAAAGGGCGAGCCACCACAACAGCGCTTACCGCCATCACCGCATACGACAAACTCAAGATGGATGCTTTCTTACGCAGCGGAATTCCATCGCCGGCATTGATCGGCTCGACGTACGCCTTGTAGACCTTGGTTCGAGCCAGCCAGTCGCTCAAACGCTGCGAGCTGCGCGAGAACAGGAACGCAGCGGCAAGCAACAACGGCGTTGTGGGAAGAACCGGCAAAAATGCACCGCAAACGCCCAGAACGACGCATAAACAGCCCACGGAAACAAAAATCGCTTTCTTCAAGGGATTCATGAACAACCCTTAGCCTTCCTTGCAAGTTTTCTATCGCGCAAGAAACGATATCGAACGACGCTGCGTCATCGTCAACGGGATCCACGCAGAAAAACGCCAGAGGCGGATCATCTTTTCAAAGCAAAAGACAAATAACGGCAAACAATCGTCCGGCCACAACGAAAAGGCCCTGCACTTCTAACACAGTCGAAGAAAAAAGCTACTCGATCTTGAAATGATTCAAAGCATCTTGGAGAAAACTCAGCGTACGTCGCTGAATGCCAGCATAAAAGTCACGTCCGTACTGCCTCGGGCCCGCTTTCCGCTGATTCGCCAATCGCTTCAATCCAGCCAAGGCGTAGGACATGCCGCCCAACTCGGAAAAACGAACCGCAAGGTCACGCGCCCGCTCGTCGGAAACCAACACCCCATCATGCATTGCCTCGATCGTGTCACCCATCAGTCGATGCCAATTCGCAACGTCATCCTTGGAAAGCTCAGGTACGGCGATATCGCCGACGGATTCCCCGGCAATAGCGAACCAAAGGGTGTCCTCGCGATCTTGGGCAGCGCCAACGGCATCTGCAATGGCACCCCAGTCAACGCTTTCGTCGCTTTTTACCTGGGAGCACAATCCACGAACCGCATTCATGTCACGCAAAATCTCTGAGCTCTTACGCTCGAGTTCTTCCTCGCGCTTGGCAAGCGCGGCGGCTAACTCCGCCTTGGCATCCCGACTCTCGCTTTCTTGAATCTCCGACAACGAAAGGCCCAGCTGCTTTAATGCCACAATGCGATACAGCCGCTCCTCATCAGCTGCCGAATACAAACGCAAGTTCTGCTCCCCCTTGCATGTGGGATGGAGCAAACCGCGCTGATCGTAATACTGAATAGTTCGAACCGTCACGCCAACGCGCGCAGCCAGTTCGCCGACCGTCATCAAATCCTGACTTGTTTCGTTGTTCGATTCCTTCACAAACCCACTCGCATCATCCAGCCGAAAGATCGGCGATTATTATCACATGACGACGCTACGTCGTCGTCAATGGCAGTTCACGAAGAAATGCGCAGAAACATCGAACCAGCAAAGGTCGGCCGCCCAGCACTAGTTCAACTTGAAGGTCATCAACACCGGGTTGTGATCGCTGTAGGCGAAACCGCTGTCGACATTCTGAGCCGTGGCGACAACGTTATCGGAAACGATGAATCCATCGATAGTCGAGCTGAACGACACACCTTTCTCGTACGGGATGTCGGCATCGCGGCACGTCGGCACATCCCAAATATTGTCCGCGCGGACGATCGAGAACCCTTCAGGTAGGTCGCCCTGATCAAGAACGGCAAGCCAATCGGGCATCTTCTGATCGCTGGGGTACATGGTCTCGCTGCCCCAAAGCGCGTGGTTCCAGTCGCCGCCGGCGATTACCCAGTTGCCTGCCTCAAACTCGCTCTTCATAAGACCCGTGATCATCTCAAGCTGTTTAGCACGCGAGACACCACCCTTGTCATACGCCGACATGTGGCTGTTGATCAGCACCAGCTGCTTGTCGGATCCCTCAACGGTCAAACGCAGCACCTGGAAGCAACGGTCAAGGTCGAACAGCTTCTGGATGGGATCCTCGCTGATGGGATAGCTGCGACGAACCGCGAAATCGATGGTCTGGGACGACAGCGTAAGAAGACCGCTGTTCATGAATCCGATGGGGTCGGTTGGCGGATACACCAAATACGACGAGTGCAGGTTCACGGCATACACGCTGTTCATTTGCGAAAATGCCGAAGTGATGTCGGAAACCTGATTCACATGCCAGCTTCGGTCGGAGTCGGTGTCCACCTCTTGCAAAAGCGCGAAGTCAGGATTCAAACCCTGCACCAACGAGATCACACCGTCGATGGAGTAGTGAACGGCGTCGGCGCTCAGGGCGCGCGCATGATCGCCAACGGTTTCGGTACCGTCATTCATAACCCCCTCGTCCATGAAGAACGAGAATTCGGGCAGATAGGCGCCGAACCCGATGTTGTACGTAAGCGCCGTGTACGAGCGCCCCGTGACAAGCGCGGCGTCCTGCTGGGCGCCGACGTTGTCGGACACCGGGGAAACGTTCAGCTCTTGGTTGTCGGCGATGCGGCTGTACGTCAACTCAAGGTAAGCAACATAGCCAGCGAGAACAACGAGCAGAACCGTCAAAACGATGGCGATGGCTTTCAGAACTTTTTTCAACAAATCGGGGCCTCCTGCAATGTGCTCAAGACGCAAGCACGCTCAAGACGTAAAATAGCGTCGAAATGGTCGATCCAGAATCGTACCAGACCTCGCGTCTCAATCATGAGAGGAGCCACCTATGAACATCAACGATTACCTGCAGCTAATGAGCGATCGCTATTCCGTCCGCAAATTCTCGGACGAGCCCGTTGCCCAGGAGCAGATCGACGCCATCTTGAAAGCAGCGCAGCTTTCCCCCACCGCTTGCAACGCTCAGTCGTTCCGCCTGTGCGTGGTTGAAACCCCCGAAGGCCTCGAGAAAATCGACAAGGTCTCGAAGTGCCGCTACGGCGCACCCGTCGTGATCATCGCCGCCTTCGACACAAAGGTTTCCGCCAAGGGCCTGGGCTTCGAGTCCGGCGACTTCGGCAACGTTGACGCCACCATCGCGCTTACCAACATGGCGAACGCCGCAACCGCAACCGGTCTTGGCAGCTGCTGGGTTGGCGCATACGATCCAAAGGAAGTACGCAAGGAGTTCAACGTCCCGGACGACTACATGCTGGTTGACATGCTGATGGTGGGCCATCCCGCGGCCGACTGCGAGCCAGGCCCGCGCCATACCGCGACCGTCGACATGAGCACGCTGGTTGTGAACGAGTCCTTCTAAACGCCTTTCGCTGTGAACGAGCAGGGCGGCTGCCACGCGGGTGATCCGCAGGCAACCGCCCCTTTCGTTTCCTTATCCGGCTACGCAAGCAACTTCTTGCCTGCGCCGGAGATTACTGCCGATCGCGCAACCAGGTAAGTAGACACCAGGTAGATCGCGTACACCGCAACCACTAGCGCGATGCCGATGGCAAGCATGCCGATAACAGCCGAAGCACCCCAAATCGACAGCAAGTTCTTGTACAGAATGCTGATCGCACATGCCGAATGGCACCCTGCAACCAGAAGCGGAGCCACGAAGTAGATGCCGATCTGCGTGCGCAGGCTTCGCAGCACCATGCTCCTGTCGCATCCCAGCTGAGCCAGCAGGCGATAGCGAGGGATACCATCCGCTACCTCGGAAAGCTGCTGGACGGAAAGAACCGCCGCCGTGGTCACCAGGAAGACGAATCCGATGTAGAGCGCCAGGTAGACCAACAGAAGTTTAAGTCCCATGCTGTCGGCGATAACGCCCTCACTCGTGTCGTAGTAAGAAACCGGCCACGGTCGGGAATCGTATGTCCAGCCGGCCTCGGCAAGCTCCTCACGCGGGGGAACGGCCTTGCCGTATTCAGCCATCAGGTCTTTCATGGCCTGCTCTTTCGAGTCGCTGGCTAAGTTGACGTTCAATTCGCTTAGGTACGGCAGATCGCCTGCAGCAAGCCTTTCCGCCGCCAGCTCGTCGGGAACAACCAGCACAGCGATCAGGCAACCCATGCTGCTAACCTGGAGCGATTGCGAAACCACCTGTCCTGATGCCGTCAGCTCATGGCCGTCGACGGTGATGGTGCGCCCTTTCTGACCAAGGGCTTTCGCGTAGTCGGCAGATTTATCGACCGTGTTGTCGACCAGATACTCGCCTGCGGCAAGCTCGATCGGCTTTTCGCCTGCAAGTTGGCGCGCGGCGTTGAACTGCGACAGCGAAACGTACTGCACGCCCTCATCGGCCATGGTGAAGTTCTCGTCGGAGCCGACCTGTTCAAGCGTGAAACCGCAGGCGTCGATAAGCTGCTTGTTCGTCAGGTCGGCCGCAAGCCATGTGTCCACCTGAGCCGAACCGGTCACGCGTTCGCCCCAATCGGGAATGAGCGACTTCATATACGCAGCGGTTGAGTCGCCGTTTGCCTGCCATAGGCTGTGAATCTCGTCCCTCTGGGCCTTGACCTTGTCAATCATGGCCTTCTTTTCCTCGTATCCGCCATACTGCTCGGGCGGAACCGACTCCATGCTGGACGTGTCCAGCGCCATGAAACTTGCGCGGATAGACGCGTCGAACTGGGTGTTCTCTTCCAGCTGATCGGAGAACACCGACGCCAAGCTGAAGCCTGTCGAGAACACGACGATGCTGAAGAACAGAAGGACGCTCACGGCCCACAGTGACACGAACGCGGTGTTCACCTTCGTCGCGATCTGGCGCATGGTGAACATAGCGAGACCCTTGAAGTACACGCCCCGCAAACGTTGAATCAGCAGGATGAAGAACCCCGACGCCGACCAGAACAGGCCCAACGTGCCGACGAGCATCAACGCGGTTGCGATGCGGAAGTGCTCGCCGAAGTAGACCAGGCCGTCGAGATTGAGCTCGGCGTACGCCTTCGCCAGGATGAGACACGACAGCACGAACACGATCAGGCAGATGAGGGGGTTGCGCACGGGCATGCGCTCACTTCGAGAGCTTGCTGAGAGCAGTGTGGCAAGCTTGCAGCGCGAAATCTGTATGGCGTTGAACAGGGCGACCACGACGAAGATGAGCGCGAAGCAGCCCAGGGTCAGCTGCGCGGATCGGGCGCTGAACAGCAGATGGTAGTCGCTGATCGCCACGCCAATAAGGCCCGCTGTGGCGAAGGCGATCGCCTGGGAAATCAGAAAGCCAAGCCCCAAGCCCACCGCCAGCGCAAGCACGCCGACGATCAGCGTTTCCGTTAGGACCACCGAGGAAACCTGTCGCGGGCTCATGCCCAGCAGCAGGTACGTGCCGAACTCCTTTTTGCGCGCCCGAACAACGAACCGATTGGCGTACAAAACCAAAAAGCCCAAAACAACAGCGACGACGATGCTGAGATAGGTCATGACCTGGGCCAAGATGTCGAAAATGCTTGCACCGGATGCCAAGAAAACACCCGCGGCGCCTTCTTGAGCCTCGAACAGCACACGGGAGTCCCCGATGGCGTTGAAGGCGTAGAACACCGCTACGCCCAAAGTGAGGGTAACGAAATACACAGCGTAGTCGCGCATGCTGCGGCGCACGTTGCGCAAGGCAAGTTTCATCAACATGATGGCACCGCCTAGTTGCCGAGCGCGGTGACGTGCGATGCCACGAAACCGACTGCGGAGGATGCGCCCTGCTTGCCGGAAAGAAACGCTTGGACTTCGAGTATGCGCTGGTAGAAATCGGTTCTGCTGCTATCGCCGCGACGCAGCTCGTTGAACAGCTTGCCGTCTTTAATGAACAAGATGCGATCGGCGTACGATGCCGCAACCGCATCATGCGTGACCATCATGATAGTGGCGTGCAGCTTCTCGTTCAGAACCTCAAGGGTTTCAAGAAGAACAGCGGCGTTGCGCGAGTCAAGCGCGCCGGTAGGCTCGTCAGCCAAAACCAACTTCGGGTCGGCGACGATGGCGCGCGCCGCGGCAACGCGCTGACGCTGACCGCCCGACATCTGTCGCGGGTACTTTTGCAGAACATCCGCCACGCCAAGCAAATCGGCGGTGCGATCGACCTTCGCGCGAACGGCATCGACCTTCTCGCCTTTGATGGTGAGGGCCAGGGCGATGTTCTCGAAACCAGTCAGGGTGTCCAGCAGGTTTGCGTCCTGGAAGATGAAGCCCAGGTCGTCACGGCGGAACTTGGACAACTGGCGGCTGCGCAGCTGCGTGATGTCAAGCCCGTTCAAGATGATGTTTCCGCTGGTCACGGTATCAATAGTGGAGATGCAGTTTAACAGCGTGCTCTTACCCGAGCCAGACGGGCCCATCACGCCGACGAACTCGCCTTCGCAAATATCGAACGACACATCATCAAGAGCGCGCGTAATTGCCTCACGCGAGCCATACACCTTCTGAACATCGCGCACGGAAAGCAGGACGTTGCGGCTCTGAGGCTGATTCGCATTCGCAATGCCTGCTGGAGGGGTTGCAGTAACCACAGACATGGGGGTTCCTTTCTCTTCAGTTCGACATATCCCCATGATGCGGCGATTGCGAAAACGGAGCCATCGAAGCAGCTTACCGCAACCTTACGATCTTGTAAGATTGGCAGCCAAGTCCATACGCGTGCGGTCAAGCGGGAAGATCAGCGTGACAGTCGTACCCCGCCCTTCTTCCGAAGAAATGCGCAGGCCAAGCCCCATCCTGTCGCAAGCAACGGCAGCCAGGTAAAGACCCATGCCCGTTGCCTTATGGTGCGTGCGGCCCTGGCTTCCCGTGAAGCCCCGGTCGAACACGCGCGGCACGTCGGCAGCGGAGATGCCGTCCCCATCGTCGCTTATCGACAGTTCAACGCAACCATCCTTCGTACCCGCGTCCTTCACCGTGCTTTCGAAACGAATGGATTTTGCGCCGTACTTCGCCGAGTTCTCCAGAACCTGGCCGATAATGAAGTCGACCCATTTCGCGTCGGCGAACACCTCGAGCGCCTCGTCGATCGCGAAATCAAGCGAAACACCCGCGCCGATGAGCGTGCGCGACCGTTGACGGCACGCTTTGCGTGCAAGGGCTGCAAGGTTCAGCCCCTCAATAGAGAAATCCTCGCTCAGCGTTGCCGAGCGAGCGTAGTACAGCGCCTGTTCGACGCGCGACTCGACGCGGTCAAGGTCGCCGCGCACCTCATCGATGCCGAGGCCGTGCAAGTTCGACAGCGCAAGCTGCGCCGATGCGATGGGCGTTTTTGCCTCATGCACCCACAGCTCTATGTAGTCGCGGTACTCCTTCATGTCACGCGAACGCGCTGACAGCTCGTCCGTAGCGGCTTTGCCCTGCACCGCGAGCGCACGATAGGCAATGGATCCCTCCAGCGTGCGCGGCTCGCCCAAAATCGATGAGAGGTAGCGCGCGTTTTCGGGCGAATCGCAGAACAGGTCCAGCTGCTGGTAGAACTCGCGATCGCGCAAAAACCCAACGACAAGCGCGACGCAGGCGAACAGGATTTCACAAATAAGAACAAGGACGACAGAGGACGCATTGGAACCGGTGACGATCATGATGCCCGCAATGACAACCGCCAAGGCAATCGCGCCAACCACGAATCCAACGCGCGAGCGCAGGTATGCGCCGAAAGAATAACCGCAATCGACGAGCTTACGCGCGGGCTTCTCCCGAGAATAGCCGCTCATTTAACCACGTAACCCAGTCCACGGCGGGTGATGATGAAATCGTCGGGCACGTCGATTGACTGCAGGCTGCGGCGGAGTCGGTTCACATTCACCGTAAGCGTGTTATCGTCGACGAACGCGTCGGTTTGCCACAGCTCGTCCATCAGCTCGCTGCGCGAGATGATGGAGCCCGCATTTTCCATAAGAACGCGCAAGATCAGAAGCTCGTTGCGCGCAAGCTCCACGCTCTTGCCACGATACGAAACCTCGGCTCTCACGGGATCAAGCAAGACGCCGTCGCGCTCAAGCTGCCTGCGCACCGAATCGGCAGAGCCGCTGCGGGCAAGGGCGCGATCAATGCGCGCAAGCAGCACGGCGGGGCGATACGGCTTGATCACGTAGTCGTCGGCACCGACGCTCATGCTCATGACCTCGTCGAACTCGCTGTCGGAAGAGGTCAACACGATAATGGGAACATCGTTTTCCTGACGGATCGCGCGGCAAATCTCGTGGCCGTACGCGCCAGGGAGCGACAAATCAAGAAGGATGCAATCGGGGGAAGCGGACAGAGCTTCGGTTGCGGCGTTCTCGAACGACTCGCAGCAAAGGCACTCGTGCCCCTTAAGCTGCAACATACGCACAAGATTCTCTCGCAGCGAGACATCATCTTCGACAATGAGCAAACGCGCCATCGGCTCCCTTTCGCATCGAACGAATAAGTCGATGATAGCGCAAAGGCACGCCGACGGGCATTCCGTCATCGGAACGTATCGTCGCTAGAGTGCGTTCCCCAAAACAACCAGCGCCACAAGCGCCGCCATAACCGCCGCGGCGATGGCATCAAGCGCCGTGAGCTTCATCGGGCGAAGATGCGTTCGACCCTCGCCGCCGTGATAGCAGCGCGCGTCCATGGCGAACGAAAGCGTCTCGGCATGACGGAATACGCTTGCGAACAGCGGGATCATCAACGACGAGACCATGCGAACGCCGTGGACGGGACTATTGGACAAGCGCGCACCGCGGCTGACCTGCGCATGATAAACCGTCGCCAGCTCGGTGGCGAACTGAGGCATGAAGCGCAGCGCGATGCCCATGATCATCCCCAGCTCGTGAGCAGGAAGACCGAATCGCGCGAAGGGCGCGAGCATCTTCTCGAAAGCCTCGGAAAGCTCGATGGTCGGCGTGGTAAGGGTGATCAGGCTCATACCCAGCATCATCACCGTCAGGCGCACACCCATGAAGCCGGCAGCTTGCACGCCGCCCATCGAGATACGGAAGATCCCAAGCTGGACAAGCATCTCACCGCCCTGCTGCGTGAACAAGTTCAAGACCACGACGATCAGCACGATCAACATCAGCGGCGCAAGCGATCGAAGCGCTTTACCTGCGGGGATGCGCGCAAGCACGTACGTCAGGAAAACGAACGCCGCGGCAATGCCAAGCGAAGCGAACGTGTGACCGCACAGCAGCGCCACAATGAATGCGATGCCAAGAGTTAGCTTGACCCGCGCGTCGATACGATGAACGCAACTATCGCCAGGGACATAGCTGCCAAAGCTGAATCCCGTGCTCATCGGGCATCGCCACCCGTCACGCTGGCAACCAATTCAACAAGCGCAGTCATGTCGTAAAGCTTACCCGCAGCAACAGGCATCCCGCCTTCGGCAAGCTTGACCGCCATCGACTGGGCACTGGTGGTGCCAAGGCCAATGGAGCGCAAGCCCTCGACATCCAAGAACACCCGGGAAGGCGCGCCTGCTGATTGCAGGCAGCCCTCATTCATGATAAGAACGCGATCGCACATGGCAGCAAGATCGTCCATGTTGTGCGAGACCATGACCACGGTCAGGCCCTCCTGCTTGTGAAGGCGCGCGATAAGCTGCAGGAAGGAACGACGGCCCGCGGGGTCAAGACCCGCGGCGGGCTCGTCGAGCACCAGAACCGACGGCTCCATGGCAAGGATTCCCGCAAACGCGACGCGACGCTGCTGTCCGCCCGAAAGCTCGAACGGGCTTTTCTGCGACACGGCGTCGAAATCAAGGCCGACGCGAGACAGGGCACGATGCACGCGCTCGTCCACTTCATCGTCGGGAAGCCCCAGGTTGCGCGGGCCAAATGCCACATCTTTGTAAACGGTTTCCGCGAACAGCTGATGCTCGGGATACTGGAACACCACGCCGACGGTGCCGCGAAGCTCGGCTTCGGAGCGCTTGTCGGCCATGTCCAAGCCGCGCACCATAACGCGACCGCGCGTGGGCTTCAGAATGCCGTTCATATGCTGGACAAGCGTGGACTTGCCGCTTCCGGTATGACCAGCAATGCCCAAGAACTCGCCCGGCTTCACCGCGAAAGAAACATCCGAGAGCGCCCAGATGCTGTCGGGGCTGTTACCCCAGTCTGCCTGACGCTGCGCAGGAGCGCGCTTGTACTTGCGCTTTGCCTCGGACGGATCATACGTGAACGAGACGCTCTCGAAGCGAATGACGGCATCCGCGCAATCGGCCGCTGTGTCGTCCGTTGTTTCGCCAGTTGCGGCGCCGGCATCCGTTTGCGCGCCGTCAACCGCGTCGTCAGCGTTCGCCGGCACGCCCCGATCAGCCGCAGAAACCGCGCCTGCAAACAGGCTGTCCTTCGCCAAAGAAAGAATCTCGGCAGCAAGCGCATCGTCATCGACCGTGGGGGCAACCGCCACGCCGGCATTGCGCAGCGCGTGCGAAAGATGCGTGGCAAACGGCACGTCAAGGTTCAAACGGCGCAGAAGATCTTCCTGCAGCAGAACCTGGGCAGGCAATCCGTCGCAAACCACCTTGCCCGCCTCAAGCACGATGACGCGATCGGCTTGAGCAGCCTCTTCCATGAAATGCGTGATCATGACGATGGTGAAGCCGCACTCGTGAAGCTCGCGGCAAACGCGCATCAAACCGGCGCGACCGCGCGGGTCGAGCATCGCCGAAGCCTCGTCCAAAATCAAGATACGCGGGTTCATGGCAAGAACGCCGGCAATGGCCACGCGCTGTTTCTGACCGCCGGAAAGCGCATGGGTCTCCTTGCGCTCGAAACCGGCAAGCCCCACGTCAGCCAACGCGCGCGTCACGCGCTCGCGCAGCTCGGGCAGCTGAACGCCCAGATTCTCGGGACCGAACGCCACATCGTCCTCGACCAGCGTGGATACCAGCTGGTCATCCGGGTTCTGAAAAACCATGCCAGCCGTTTGGCGGATAAGGTACGTGCACTCGGCGTCGGCCGTGCTCATTCCGTCCACCGTCACCGTTCCCTGATCGGGCAGCAAAAGCGCGTTCATGTGCTTCGCCAGCGTGGACTTGCCGCTGCCGTTGCCTCCCAGAATGCAGACGAACTCACCCGCATTCACATGAGCGCTCACGCCCGCCAGAGCGGGCGCCTTACCATCGTACGAGAACCTGACGTCGGACAGATCGATCATGTTAGCGACCTTTCACCTGGTCTTTTTTCGGGGTGACCATGTTCGAGACGCTCTTGTAAACCAGCAGGGTCAGAGCGCTGTTAACCAAGGTCTTCAGGATGTTGAACGGGATGACAGCCGGCGCAAGCAGCGGCAAGATAACGTCGATGGAGCCGTACCAGAACGCAACGCCGATGGTGAGATTCAGGACAACGGAGCCGGCAATGGCCACGACGCAGCCAACTGCCAGGCCGATAAGGGCGTTCTTGAAGGTACGGTTGCGATGATAGATCAAGGCAGCCGGGACGACGAAGAACAGCGTGGCACCGATGTTCATGAGCGAGCCGACCCACTCACCCAGGACAAGGCCGTGGATGATGGCCGAGATGGCGCCGACGGCAAAGCCTGCGCCGGGGGTGAACACGAAGCCGCAGACCATAGCGGGAACCAGCGAGGGGTCGTAGGTCAAGAACGGCGCGGGCGGGAACAGCGGGATCTGAACGAACGAGAACAGGGCGCTGACGGCGCACATAAGGGCCATGGTGACGAGCTGGCGCGTGCTCCACTTGTTCGTGTTCTTGATGGTTGCTGCGTTTTGCGATGCTGGCATGATTGCCTTCCTTCTGCGAAGCGGTCGTTCGGCGGGTTTGAATCTTGCTCCGCAAAAAAAAGAAACAAGCCCGTATGAATTCCTTCCATACGGGCTTGTGTTTCGCATAACGAATATCTGCGCCAAGGGACGCAGTGACGTTTTGCGAACTCTGCCTCTTCCATCCGGACTTTAACCGTTGGTCCCGGATTTTCACCGGATCAGCCCGCGGCTTTCGCCAACGGGGTCGCAGACTTCCGCCTTACAATTGCTTGCTTGCGGTTACTGCCAGTGAGGAATTTCACCTCGCCCTGAAACAGAATTCAATGGCGCGAGTATAACCGCGGGGAACGTAAGGTGCAACCCCCGCGGCAAAACCTCCAGTAAGCGTTACAACTTCAGCATGCCAAGCGACTGCATGATGTAGGCGATCAGGATGACCACCAGCACGACAGGCGCCACGTACTTGATGACGACCGACCAAACGTTAGCCAACTTGAACTCGGCGGACTCGCGCACCTCATCGATAATGACCTTGGGCTTGATGATCCAACCGACGAAGATGCAGGTAAGAAGCGCGGCGATGGGCATCATGACCGAGTTGGAGATGAAGTCCAAGAAGTCAAGGATGCTGGAGCCCGGGCCAAGCGGCTCGATGAACGCCAAAGAGCTGTAGCCAAGGTTGACGACGATACCCGCGATAGTGGTGAAACCGACGACGATGATCAGGGCACGGCGGCGCGAGCACTGCGTGGCGTCGCTGATAACCGAGGTGCAGGTCTCGACCAACGAAAGCGAGCTGGTCAGAGCGGCGAACAGAACCAACACGAAGAAGACGGTGCCGATGATGCCCGCGACGTTGCCCATGTTCTCGAAAACCTGCGGCAGGATGATGAACATCAGCGAGGGGCCGGAATTCTGGGCAACCGCCTCGCCCGAACCAAGGGCGGCGAAAGTTGCCGGAACGATCATGAGACCGGCCAGAAGCGAGATGCCGAACGTGGTGGAGGCAATCTGCGTGACGCTGGAAGTGAGCTTGGTGGATTTCTCCAAATAAGAGCCGTAAGTCACCATGATGCCCATGGCCAAAGACAAGGTGAAGAACGTCTGACCCAAAGCGGCGACGATCAGCTCGGGCGAGAACTTGCTGGCGTCGGGGACCAGATAGTACGAAAGACCGTCCATGGCGCCCGGAAGGGTAAGCGAGTAGATGGCGATGACGGCCGCGATGACGATGAGCAGCGGCATCATGACCATGTTGGCCTTCTCGATGCCGTTGTTAACGCCAAGAGCGACGATAAGGTACGTCAAGGCCATGAAAACCAACATGCAGGCGACGCTTTCGGGAGCGTTGCCAATGAAACCGGCGAACATCCCGCCGCCGTCGGCCAACGCGTCGGCCCCGCCGAACGCGTAACCGAACAGGTAGCGCGTGACCCAGCCGCCGATAACGCAGTAGTACGGCACGATGATGAACGGGATAGACGACACGAACACGCCGATGAACGAGTACTGCTTGCCAAAGGCCTTGAAAGCGCCGATGGAGCTTTGCTTGGTGTGACGGCCAAGGGCGGTTTCAAGCAACAGGAGAGCCAGACCGATGGTGAACGTGAAGAACAGGTACGTAAGCAGGAACGTGCCGCCGCCGTAACGTGCTGCCAGATATGGGAAGCGCCACATGCTTCCCAGGCCAACCGCGGAAGCAGCCGCAGCCAGCACGAACGCCAGCTTGCCCGACCACGTGGCGCGGCCCGTCGTCGAATTTGCCAATTGATTGCCTTTCTCTAAAGCCGAGGAGCAACACCGGGCCTGCCCGTAAATGATGTCGGGGCATTTCGCGGGGTTGCCGGAAGCGCCTCGACATCATTTGCAACGGACTTGCACCGTCACGTTCCTCGTTTTTCGCGTAATTGCCCAATAATACCCTCTCGAAAAGGAATAATCAGCCTATCCGCAGGTAAATCATAGGCATCAGGGCGAAATCAACCGCCCAACGCACAAGTCATCCAACGCACGGGAGCACAGCAAGAACAAGCAGCAGGCCGATGGCATTCGACGCCGCTTTCGCAGACCAACCCCCTGCCGCAACGACATTCGGCATCGCTTTCGCAGACCAACCCCGCGCCAATGGCATTCGGCGCCGCTTTCCGCCGTCGGTGTTCCGATTTCGCAACAAGTTCACCCCGATCCGCAAAGCGGACATATAATGTACAGGTAACTAGGTTGATCCACATTCGATACATTCGAAGGAGAAGCTATGAAAGTTGTAATCATCGGTGGCGTTGCCGGCGGTGCCAGCGCAGCAGCACGTCTGCGCCGCAACGACGAGAACGCCGAGATCATCATCTTCGAGCGCACCGGCTACATCTCGTATGCCAACTGCGGCGAGCCGTACTACATCGGCGGCGTCATCGAAGAGCGCGAAAAGCTCACCGTGCAAACGCCCAAGGGCTTCAAGGAGCGCTTCAACGTCGACGTTCGCGTGAAGTCCGAGGTCACGGCAATCGACCGCGACGCCAAGAAGGTTCACGTGAAGAACCTCGAAACCGGCGAGGAATACGACGAGAGCTACGACAAGCTCATCCTTTCCCCCGGCGCCAAGGCAGTCAAGCCCGACGTGCCCGGTGCCGACGACGAGCGCATCTTCTCGCTGCGCACCATCGAGGACACGTTCGCCATCTCCGACTTCGTCGAGCAGAAGCAGCCGAAAACCGCAATCGTCATCGGTGGCGGCTTCATCGGCCTTGAGGTTGCCGAGAACCTGATGGAGCGCGGCTTGAAGGTCACCGTCCTTCATCGCGGCGCCCACGTCATGAAGGGCCTTGACGACGGCATCGCCGCCGTTCTGCAGAATCGCATGCGCTACGTCGGCCTGCATATGCAGCTGGGCGTCGACGTCACCGGCTTCGTCGACAAGGGCGAGCAGCTTGAGGTCGAGATGCGCGACCAGAAGTCCCTTGCCGCCGACATGGTTGTCTTGGCAATTGGCGTTCGCCCCGAAAACGACCTGGCCGTTGCCTGCGGTCTGGAAACGGGCATCAAGGGCGCCATTGTCGTTGACAAGCAGATGCGCACCAACGACCCCGACATCTACGCTGTCGGCGACGCCGTTCAGATCACCAACAGCATCACCGGCAAGCCCGCCGTCGTGCCTCTGGCAGGCCCGGCTAACAAGCAGGGCCGCTTGGTTGCCGACGTCATCTGCGGCAAGGACCGCACGTACGCCGGTGCTCAGAACTCCTTCGTCCTGAAGATGGCCGACCTCACCGTTGCCGGCACCGGCCTGTCCTACAAAGCAGCCATCGCCGAGGGCTACGACGCCGATTTCGTCGTGCTCATGCCCGCCGCACACGCCACCTACTACCCTGGCGGTCAGGCACTCACCATGGAAGTCGTCTACGACAAGAAGGACGGCCGCATCCTTGGCGGTCAGTGCGCCGGCTTCAGCGGCGTCGAGAAGCGCATCGATGTTTTGGCCACGGCCATCAAGGCCAAGATGACGGGCAACGACCTGACCGAGCTCGACCTTACCTACGCTCCGCCGTACTCTTCCGCTAAGGACCCGGTCAACTACGCAGGCTACATCATCCAGGACCTCATGGAGGGCACCTACACCCAGGTTCACTGGGACGTCCTTGACAAGCTGGGCGACGACGACATCATCCTTGACGTCCGCCCCACGCTCAACTACAACCAGGACCACCTGGACGATGCCATCCACATCGAGCTCGACGAGCTGCGCGATCGCGCCTCCGAGCTGCCGAAGGACAAGAACATCTATATCCACTGCGTCACCGGTCTGCGCAGCTACATTGCCTGCCGCATGCTCGGTCAGATGGGTTACAAGTGCTACAACCTTGCCGGCGGCTTCAACTATTACGACGCGTACGCCATGGATCGCGACATCGCGCTCGAGAACATGGGCCCCTGCGGCATCCAGATCCCGTCGATGGCATAGCGCCTCGCGCGATTTCGAACCTTCGGGTCTAGTGCTTTTACAAACAGAAGGAGGGTTCGGACTTGATCCGAACCCTCCTTCTTCAGTTTATGAGACGATGTGCAACAAGCGCGGTTGCCAGGTGCGCCGCAATCAAGCCGCAAGCGATTGACACACGCTGGCGCACCAGGCAAGGCGAATCGCCAACTATGCCATTTCGGCCTTGTAGCCAGCGGCGACGATAGCGTCGACCAGCGCCTGATCGTCCACATCACCGTCAAGGGTAACGACAGCGTTCTTGTTCTCAAGGCTGACCTGCGCATCGGCGACACCCGCAACGCCCTTCAGCGCCTCGGTTGCATGAGCGACGCAATGGGGGCACATCATTCCTTCGATGTTCACGGTCTTCTGCATAAGGGTTTCCTTTCTATTCTGATCGGAGAGCCCCTGCGGCTCGTCCGAAAGTTCACCTTGGTTGTCAGTCGGCCCATCGGACGGACGCTCGTCCACGATCATGACCGGCGCGCCCAAGCTTCCCGTGAAGTCAGCGGGCGGGGTTTTGTCGCCAACGTACTTCACGCTTGAAACGGCCGAGCCGGGAACCTCCCAACTAGGCTTCCACGTGCGCAAACGCAACGCGTTGGACACCACCGTGACCGACGAGAACGCCATGGCCGCAGCTGCGATCATCGGGTTCAGCGTGATACCGGGAACTACGCCCGCCGCCAGGGGAATGCACACGGCGTTGTAGATAAGCGCCCAGAACAGGTTCTGCTTCACGTTGCGCATGACCGCTTGAGAAAGCTGCAGCGCCGCGGGCACGTCAAGAAGATCGGAGCGCATAAGCACCATGTCAGCCGACTCCATAGCAATGTCGGTTCCGGCGCCGATGGCGATGCCCACATCGGCCGTCGCCAACGCCGGGGCGTCGTTGATGCCGTCACCCACCATAGCTGTCGCGCCGAACGAGCACTCCTTTGCAACCACTTCGGCCTTTTGAGCAGGAAGAACCTCGGCGATGACGCGGTCAACCCCCACCTCACGCTGCACAGCGTGAGCGGTGCGCTCATGATCGCCCGTCAGCATAAGCGTGGCGACGCCCATCTTGCGAAGCTCGTCGATGGCGCGTTTGCTGCTGGACTTGACCGAATCGGCCAGGAAGATGACGCCCATCGCCTTGCCATCGCATGCGAAAAACAAAGGCGTTCGGCCCTGATCGGCGGCTGCAGTTGCATCAGCGGCGAAGGATCCCAGGTCAACGCCGTTCCTGATCATCATGCGCTCGTTTCCCGCAAGGCAGGAAACACCCTCGATCTGCCCCTTCACACCCTGACCGGGAACTTGCTGGAAATCTTCGACCGGGCGAAGAGGCAAATCCTTGTCGGCCGCATAAAGGCAGATAGCCTGCGCAAGCGGATGCTCGGACATGGTTTCAAGCGAAGCGGCAACCGACAGAAGGTCATCGGACACCACGCCTTCGACGCAACGGATGTCCACCACCGCAGGGGCGCCGCGCGTGATGGTTCCCGTCTTATCCAGAACGACGGTTTTGATTTCGGATGCACGCTGCAGCGACTCGGCGTCTTTCACCAGCACGCCCTTGCGTGCGCCGCGTCCCGTTCCCACCATGATGGCGGTGGGGGTTGCCAGGCCCAATGCGCACGGGCACGAAATGACCAGCACCGAAACAGCGTGAGTCAGCGCAACTTCAAGGCCGCTGCCCAACGCGAAGAACCACACCACGAACGTGACCAGCGCGACCGCGATGACCGCAGGCACGAACACGCCCGAGATCTTGTCGGCAAGCTCTTCGATGGGCGCCTTCGACGAGGTTGCGTCGTCGACCATGCGCACGATTCCCGCAAGCGCGGTGTCCTCGCCAACGCGCTCGGCACGCATCTTGAAGTAACCCGACTTACTGACCGTTGCGCCAATCACGGCATCGCCGGCGCTTTTCTCGACGGGGATGGGCTCGCCTGTAACCGCCGACTCGTCAACGCTCGCGACGCCTTCGACAACCGTTCCGTCAACCGGCACGCTCATGCCCGATTTCACGATAAGAACGTCGCCCACCTGCACGTCTTCGACAGGCACCTCAACTTCACCATCGGACGTTTCACGCAAAGCGGTTTTGGGAGCCAAGTCCATCAGCGCGGTAATGGCGTTGGTGGTCTTGCCCTTCGCACGCGCTTCGAAGAACTTCCCCAGCGTGATCAGGGTCAGGATCATGCCCGCGCCCTCGAAATACAAGTCCATCGCCGCCATATGGGCACTGTCGATGTCTCCCACGCCCAAAGCGAACCCCATGCGATACATCGCGTAGATGCCGTATGCGATGGAGGCCGTCGCGCCAAGAGCAACCAGCGAATCCATGTTCGGCGACCCATGGAACAGGCTTTTAAAGCCGCCGCGGAAGAACTTGAAATTCACGTACACAATGGGAAGCAGCAGCAAGAACTCGGTCAAGGCAAACGGCAGGACGTTATGGCCCGACAGGAACGCGGGAAGCGGCCAGCCGAACATGTGGCCCATCGAGATATAGAACAGCGGGATGCAGAACACGAACGAGAAGATGACGCGAAACCGCATATGCGCAAGCTCCGCTTCGGCACGCTCGGCTGGAGTCGGGCCCGCGGGCGCGGCCTTCTTACCCGAAGAAGCCGACACGCGAGGAATAGCCCCATAGCCCGCCTTCTCGACTGCAGCGGAAACCGCCGCGACCGTTGCCGGGTTTCCGTCGAACTCGATATCCATGCTGTTCTTCAGCAAGTTGACGGCAACCTTGCTCACGCCTTCCACCTGCCGCGTCGCTTTATCGACGCGCGCCTCGCATGCCGCGCACGACATGCCCGTGATGTCGAATGTCTGCTTCATGTCATTCCCCTTTGAAAAGCGCCGGCAACGTGGCAACCGCGCGATAATCACACAGCAGCCACACACCGGTTATCAGCTGAATTTCCTGATGAGGCCCATGACCTCTTCGATAACCTCGGTGTCGCCCTTTTGGATTTTCTCGACGACGCAAGTTTCCAGGTGATTGGACAGCACCATCTCGGATACGCGATGCACGGCAGCCTCCGCCGCCGCAAGCTGAGTCAGAACGTCGCCGCAATAGCGGTTCTCCTCGACCATGCGCTTCACGCCGTTTAGCTGGCCAATGGCGCGGTTAAGGCGCTTCTGCAGGTCGTCCTGCAGTTCGACGCTGCGCGCCGTGTCTTTGTAGCGAGGCGCGCCGCAGCAGCAACCTTCCATCTGATCAGCCATGATGACCTGCCGTTTCGCCATGGGAACCTGTTGTCCCTTTTGCTCTTTCGATACCCCTCTGGGGTGTTTTCGGGTTGAGTATAGTACCCCAGAGGGGTATGTCAACAATAAAGTGAGCAAACTCACAAAGACGGTCGAGCGAGGATTGCGTGAGCTGCCGCACCTTCTAGCGAAAATGCATACATTCAAGTCGCTTTCTCTTGAAATCAGCTCTTGGCTCATTTTGCATCGCGGAGTTTTGATACCCCCAAAAGTGAAATTGTATTTGAGTTTTAGGAGTGATTCTTGAAGGGCAACAGACTGAAAAGTCGCGACAAATATCTCAAGGAAGCGATGCTCTTTCGCGACACCGACCTCATCAAGGTAATCACGGGCGTGCGCAGATGCGGCAAGTCGAGCCTTCTCGACCTCATCAGGATGGCCATTGAGTCCGACGCGGCTTCGTGGACGTCAACCTGGAAAGCAAGGGCACGGGCATCAAGACCGAGAACGAGCTCTACAACTATGTTCGCGGGTGCCTGTCGGACAAGGACCGCACCTACATCTTCATAGATGAGCCCCAAAGAATCGAAGGCTGGCAGGATGCAGTCAACGCAATGAGGGTCGACTTTGACTGCGACATCTACCTCACGGGCTCGAACGCCTACCTTCTCTCGAGCGAGCTGTCCACCTATCTGTCCGGGCGCTACGTAGAGGTAAAGATGCTGCCCCTGTCCTTCTCCGAGTTCGCCAACTTCTGCGGAGTCGAGTTCGCATCGGGAAGATCGGCAGCTCTCGCTCCCGATGGGGAGCCCGTTCTCTTTGATGAGATGCTGACTCGCTACCTTGAGTACGGGGGTATGCCCGCCATCGCATCCTTGACGACGACCCAAGCGCAGTATTCGGCGTATATGTCCGGCATCTACGAGGCCATAGCTGTACGCGACATCGTCAACCGCGAGCGCGGGAAGAGCAAAAGCACGGTGACTGATCCCTCCCTGCTGCGCCATGTGGCCGAATTTCTGGCAGACAACATCGGCAACGAGTTCTCGCCGAACGGAATCGCCGGCGCCTTAACTTCTACGGGGTCGAAGACCACGAACAAGACCGTTTCCTCGTACATGGGCGCGCTCGAGGAGGCCTTCCTGTTCTACCGCGCCACGCGTTACGACCTGCACGGCAAGGCGCTCCTCAAGACGAACCCGAAGGAGTATATCGTCGACACTGGCTTCAGAACCTGGATGGCCGGCTACAGGGTCGCAGATACCGGCCGCCTGTTCGAGAACGCCGTGTATCTCCAGCTGCTCTACGAAGGGTGGAGCGTGCATGTGGGCAAGCT